>JAEUKU010000392.1 GCA_016794075.1 Rhodospirillaceae bacterium | reverse complement strand
GGTGACGCCGACATTGAAATCGCCGTCGGTCGCCAGGATCACCCGGTTGATGCCGCCGGCGATCATCGCCTGCTTGGCGGTGGCATATGCGAGTTGCAGCCCCTCGCCGCCCGCGGTCGAGCCACCGGCGTTGAGATTGTCGAGCGCCGCCTTGATCTTCTCCTTGTCCTTGCCGGGAGTCGGCTCCAGCACTAGGCCGGCGGCACCGGCATAGACCACGATCGAGACCTGATCGTCGTCGCGCAGCTGGTCGGCCAATAGCTTCATGCCCGATTTCAGCAGGGGCAGCTTGTCGGCATCGGCCATGGAGCCGGAGACGTCGACCAGGAAAACGAGATTGGCCGGCGGGCGTTCGCCTTGCGGCGGTTGATAGCCCTTGATGCCGACATGCAGCAGATAGGTCTCGGCGTTCCAGGGCGTGCGGGCGACCGACGTCGTCATCCTGAACGGCTGTTCGCCGTCGGGCGCCGGGTAGTCGTAGGCGAAGTAGTTGATCATCTCTTCGACGCGCACCGCATCCTTCGGCGGCAGCTGGCCGTTCATCAGGAAGCGCCGCACATTGGCATAAGCGCCGGTGTCGACATCGATGGAGAAGGTGGAGACGGGCGCCTCGGCCACCTGCTTGATGGGAGTCTCGTTAATAGGCGCGTAGGTCTCAGTGTCGATGGGTATCGCTCCCACCGCACCGCCGATGACGACCCGCTCATAGCCAGGTTCAATCACAGCCTTCGTTATAACAAGTGGCGGATAGGACGTCGCAGGGGCAGGAGCGGCAGCAGCCTGAGGGTCCGCAAGAGCACCCAAGGTGTCGGCTGGCACCCCCTTGCTCTTTGTTTCAGCGGGATAGGCCTGGTTGCTGTTGGCTGATTGCTGGCTCAGCTGCTGCGCCTCGCAGCCGAACAGCACCAGCGCCGTCGAGACGCCGGCGATCCACAGGCGCGAGCCTGGCTGCTTTGACCTTTGCATTTGGCTTCCCCTCCTCTAGAACCGTACCGAAGCGGCAGGTCGTGCGCTTATGCCTGCCTTACTGGGCGCGGCTGGGGCGCAATTGCGGCCGGATCGTGGCTTTTGCGGAAGGAGATGGCGGGCGTGCAGACCGGGCCGGCGGGTTTCATGCGCCAGTTCCGCCGCTATCCGGCGGTTGAGTTCGGCCGCTATCGCCGCTTCGTCGTCGCCGACCACCATGTCGGCTGGGTGACGCCGGATTTCGCCCGCGAATTGGCAACCTTCCCCGAAGTGTTCCGCCTCGACGATCAATCTGTGCTTTTGCACGACCACTTCGACAGCGTCGAGGCGCGCAGCCGAGCGGTGGCCGACGTGCTCGCCTCATTGCGCGGCCGCAACCTGGTGCTGGGCTGGCGCGACGAGCTCTATCCGGTCAACCGCCGCTTCGACGAGGCGCCGCTGCTGCTGATGGAGCGCGCGGCGACGCCCTTGTTCGGGCTGTTGAGCTATGGCGTCAACGTGAACGGCCTGGTGCGGGACGGTGCGGACTGGAAGGTCTGGGTGGCCCGGCGCAGCGCGACGAAGCATGTCGATCCGGGCATGCTCGACATCATCGTCGGCGGCGGCCTGCCCTACGGCATCTCGGTCCACGACAACCTGCTGAAGGAATGCGCGGAAGAAGCCGGCATCCCGCCCGAGGTCGCGCGGCATGCAAGTCCGGTCGGCCTGGTGACCATGGTGATTCCCGCCGCCGAGGGCTTGCGCATCGGCTTGCAGTTCAATTTCGACCTCGAGCTGCCGGCCGATTTCACGCCCCGCAACACCGACGGCGAAGTGGCGGAGTTCCAGCTCTGGTCGCTGGACGAACTCGAGCGCAGCCTGCGCGAAACCGACGATTTCATGTTCGACGTGGCGCTGGTCAATCTCGACCTGCTGATCCGCCTCGGCCGCATCGGACCGGACGATGCGGACTATCTCGACATCATCCCGAATTTGCGGCCGGCGATTCCCTTCGTGCGCTCATGAGCCTGATCGACCATATCCATCGCTGCCAAAACGCCGACATGGGCAAGTTCCTGCCCTGGCAGATCGACGCGCAGCGTGTCGGCTGGATCCGCCGCGACGTGGCCGAGCGGCTCGCCGGCTACCCCACGGTGTTCTCGGTCGACGATGAGAGCGTCCGGCTGAAGGCACACCTCGCCGGCTTCAACCACCGCTCGGCCGCGGTCGGCGATGTCACCCGCGACCTCTACGAATCCGGCATCTTCACCGGCTGGCGCGGCGAATGGTTCCCGGTGCTGCCGCGTTTCGGCGACGCACCGCTGCTGCGCCTGGAGCGCTCGGCGGTGCCGGTCTTCGGCGTGCACGGCTTCGGCGTGCATATGAACGGCTATGTGCGCGACGGCGAGCGCATCCGGCTCTGGGTCGGCAAGCGCGCCGAGAACCGGCCAATCGAACCCGGCAAGCTCGACCATCTCGTCGCCGGCGGCATCCCGCTCGGCCTCGACGTTGGCGAATGCCTGATAAAGGAAGGCGAGGAGGAAGCCTCGATCCCCGCCGCGCTGATGGCGCGAGCGCGGCCGGTCGGCGCCATCCGCTACCGCATGGAGCATCAGGGCTGGCTGCGCAACGACACGATGTTCGTCTACGATCTGGAGCTGCCGGCCGACTTCACGCCCAGGAACAATGACGGCGAGATTGCCAGCTTCCGCCTGATGGAGCTGGGCGAGGTGCGCGAGATCCTGGTGCGCGGCCAGGACTTCAAGTTCAACGTCGCGCTGGTGCTGATCGACTTCCTGATCCGCCACGGCGCCATCGCGCCGGACGAGCCTGATTACAGCGACCTCGCGCTGGGCCTGTGGCGGGCATAGGCCCGCCGCTACTGGCTCTCGAAAATCAGTCCCACGTCGTCGACCTCGTCGATCACCTCGATGGAGCCGCGATAGATCATGTCGACGGCGACCCAGAGGATGATGGCGAGACCGACATAGGCGATCCAGTGATAGCGCTTCAGCAGATTGGCGATCACGGTGGCCGCCGCACCCATCAGCCCGACGGACAGGACAAGGCCGACGACCAGTACCCAGGTGTGCTCGCTGGCCGCCCCGGCCACCGCCAGCACGTTGTCGAGCGACATGGACACGTCGGCGATGATGATCTGGGTGATGGCCTGGCGCAGGGTCTTGGGCGGGACGGCGCCCGGCAGGGCTTCCTGCGGCTCGGCGAGCTCGCGGCGCTCGTCGCGGGTCAGCTCGTGCCGCGCCTTCGCCGCTTCGCGCAGCCGCTCGCGCCGCTGATGCACCAGTTCGCGCCAGAACTTCCAGCACACCCAGAGCAGCAGCAGGCCACCGGCAAGCGTCAGGCCGATGATCAGCAGCAGCTGGTTGGTGACCAGCGCGAAGAGAATGCGCAGGACCGTCGCCGCGGCGATACCGATGAGGATGACCTTGCCGCGATCTTCCTTGGGCAATCCGGCCGCGGCCATGCCGACGACGATGGCATTGTCGCCCGCCAGGACCAGGTCGATCACAATGACTTGGCCGAGGGCGATCAGTTCGGGCCAGAGAGCGGTCAGATCCATCGGGGAATTCGCATGATTGTTGCGGCCGGCCTTCTATAGACGATCCGATTCGCCGCGCCTAGCCGCCAGGCCCTGCCCTCGCGCGAAAATGCCAGTGCAGAGGGCCGGATCGGGATCCGGAACGGACCACCGGCTTCTAGTCCGGGAATCCGGCCAGCGCGCGCACCTCCGCAGCAGACCGGCCGGCGTCCCGCAATGCGGCCAGGCCCAGGGCCCCGTCGCGCTTGGAGAGCCGCTCCCCCGCGGCATTGGTCAGCAGGAGATGGTGTGCATAGCGGGGGATATTCAAGCCCAGAACCGCCTGAATCAGCCTTTGGACGTGGGTGGCGTGGAATAAATCCAGGCCGCGGGTCACCACGGTCACACCCTGCAGGTGATCATCCAGCGTGACGCAGAGATGATAGCTGGCCGGGGCGTCGCGCCGCGCCAGCACCACGTCGCCGAGCAGCCCCGGCCGCACCGGTGTCTCGCCCTCGCGCTCGTCCGCGAAGGTCAGCGGTCCGGCCAGCAACGCGGCCTTGGCGCTGTCGAGCCGCAGCGCATAGGGATCGCCCTTGGCCTTGCGGGCTTCGGCGATCTCCGGCGCCAGGCCGCGGCAGGTGCCGGGATAGACCGGGCCTTCTGGACCGTGCGGGGCGCTGACCGCGGCGGCGATGTCCTTGCGGCTGCAGAAGCAGGGATAGAGCAGCCCGAGACCTGACAGGCGGTCGAGCGCGGCGCGATATTCCGCCAGATGCTCCGACTGGCGCCGCACCGTCCCGTCCCAATCGAGCCCGAGCCAGGCGAGGTCGCGCAGGATCGCGGATTCGAAGTCCGGCCGGCAGCGGCTGGGGTCGATATCCTCGATCCTGAGCAAGAATCGGCCAGCGGCGGCGCGCGCCTTGCGCCATCCAAACAGCGCCGAATGCGCGTGGCCGAGATGCAGGAGCCCGGTCGGGCTGGGGGCGAATCGGGTGACGATCACGGGCGGCGGCGGCTAGAGTTGAGAATATGGGCAAGGCACCGATGGCTAGACCTAAAGAAGATCGCGACCTGCTGCAACGCGCGCTTGCCCATCTGGGCAAGGCCGACCGCGATTTCGGCCGCGCCATCGCCGAGATCGGCCCGCCGCCGCTGCGCGGCCGCCCGGCCAATTTCATGGCCTTGCTGCACGTGATCGTGGCCCAGCAGGTCTCGACCCATGCGGCGAAGGCGATCTCCGACCGGCTGGAGGCAGCCATGGAAGCCACCACGCCGGAAGCCTTCCTCGCCCTGACCGACGCGGATCTGAAGGCGGTCGGCTTCAGCCGTCAGAAGATGGTCTATGGCCGCGACCTGGCCGCCGCCTTCATCGACGGCCGGCTGTCGATCCCGAAGCTGCGCCGGCAGAGCGACGAGGAGGCCATCGCCGCCATCACCGCGATCAAGGGACTGGGCACCTGGTCGGCCGAGGTGTTCCTGCTATTCAACCTGAAGCGGCCCGACATCATGCCGGCGCAGGACCTCGCCCTCATCGTCGCGGCGCAGCGGCTGAAGCGCCTGGAGGCGCGGCCGAGCCCGAAGGAGCTGCGCGCGCTGGCCGAGCCGTGGCGACCCTTTCGGTCTTACGCCGCGCGCATGCTGTGGCACTACTATCGCAATGCGCCGCCGCTGTAGCTGCGAGAGCGCGCGAACTTGGCAGAGGCCTCATACCAGGACTGGCTCACCTACATCTTCGATCGCGAAGCGACGGAGGATGGCGAAGCCTGGTACTGGAACGAGCCGGCTGCGATCGAGCTCTCGCCGCGGCGCGCGGCGGAATACACCACGCGGGCCTTCGGCGACGCCGCACTGACGCTCCGCCGATACTCGGACGCGCAGATCGCCCGGGGGCTGGACTACATCACAAATACCATGGTGAGCGATCACGGGCATTTCCTTCACAACGGCGAAGTGCCCCAGGACGAACGCATCGACGCGATCAATTCCATGACCGCGCTGTTCCGGGGTGTCTTCGACCCGCGCTGCCGGCCGGTGCTGTCGCATATCGATGAACCGGGCGGCGGGTTGCTCAACATGGTCTGCTACATGTGGTGGGACGTGCTGCCGCTCTTCGCTGAGCCCGGCGGCCATCGCCCGAACCCCATCGACGACTCCTGCCTTTCCGTCATGCGTGAGACACTGGCCCTCGCGAATCCCGCCTGCCAGGAGAGCGCCTTGCACGGCCTTGGGCACTGGGCGGGCGCCTATCCCATGTTTGCGGCCGGCGCCATCGATGGGTTTCTCGCCGCCAACCCCGAGCTGCGGCCCGAACTCAGGGCCTACGCCCTCGCCGCCCGCTCCGGCTGCGTCCAATAGGCTCGCTGCGCCGCGCGATCGTGCGCGGATGGCGACAAATTATCTCAAATGCACGCGATCCGCCGTTGCCCGCCTAAGGCGAAACTCTGCCGGGCAATACCACACATCCACGCATTGTTAAGGTCTACGAAGCTAGGATCGGCCCGATACACGGCAAGGCTCTGCGCAGCAAAGCGACCATACGCGCTTCGTCGTTCGGGGGAACTCGCGTGCAGGCTGAAACGACACCAATCACCCAAGAGAGCGCTCTGCCCGGCGCCGCGCCGCGGCGGCAGTCGCGCCTGCGTCTGATCCATGTCTTCCTGATCCTGGGCGGGCTGGTGATTCTGCTCGGCGCCTTCACGCTCTCCTACGTCAATCGCAGCGTCTCCAACGACCAGTTCACCCGCCTGGCGGAGCAGAACAACGCCGCTTTGACCCAGGCCTTCGCCAATGCGGTCTGGCCGGAATTCGCCGCCTTCCTCACCGAAGCCGGCGGGCGCAGCGCCGAGGAGATCCGCCACGACCCGAACACCGCGGCGCTGCGCGAGGCGGTGCGCGATCTGGTGCGCGGAACCAGCGTGCTCAAGATCAAGATCTACGGCACCGGGGGGCTGACGGTCTTCTCCACCGATCCGCAGCAGATCGGCGGCGACTACAGCGCGAACGAACGGTTCCAAGCGGCGATGGCCGGGACCATCGCCAGCGAGATCGAGCATCGCGAGACGTTCCAGGCGATCGACGGCGCGATGCGCAACGTCTGGGTCCTGTCGAGCTACATCGCCATCCGACCGGGCGGGCCGGACGGCGAGATCGTCGGCATCGCCGAAACCTATACCGACATCAGCGCCTTCCATGCCGAACTGGACTTCACCGGCTCCCTGCTCGTCGGCACCTCGGCCATCGTGCTGCTGCTGATCTTCGTGGTCCTGGCGGCGATCGTCTGGCTCGCCGAGCGCGCGCTTGAGCGCCAGCATGTCCATACCGTCGTCCTCGCCGAGCAGGCCGCCCGCGCCGATGCCGCGAGCCGGGCCAAGTCCGAGTTCCTCGCCAATATGAGCCACGAGCTGCGCACGCCGCTCAACGCCATCCTCGGCTTCGCCGAGCTCATCACCAACGAGATCCTGGGGCCGATCGGCACGCCGCGCTACAAGGAATATGCCGGCGACATCGAGCGCTCGGGCCGCCACCTGCTCGGCATCATCAACGACGTGCTCGACCTGGTGCAGATCGAGACCGGGCGCGCGCGGGTCTCCCTCGGCACCGTCGATGTGTGCGACGTGGGGCGCGACGTGGTGCGGCTGATGAGCCCGCAGGCCGCGGCCAAGAGCGTCGCGCTGCGCTTCGCCGCCAATTGCACCGCCGATCCGATGACCAGCGACGAGGGCAAGATCCGCCAGATCCTGTTCAACCTCATCTCCAACGCCCTCAAGTTCACCCCCGAGGGCGGCAGCGTCACCGTGTCGATCGCCGGCGACCCGCTCGACGGCCGTACGATCCTGCGCGTGGCCGATACCGGCATCGGCATGCGACCGGAGGATGTTCCGGTGGCCCTCGCCGCCTTCGGCCAGATCGGCAATGCCCTGCAGCGCCACGGCCAGGGCATCGGCCTCGGCCTGCCGCTCACCCGGAAATTCGCCGAGCTTCTCGGCGGCACCTTCGACCTGCAGAGCGCGCCCGGGAATGGCACGATCGTGACGGTGGCGCTGCCCGATCAGGCCAACAGCCAGTCGCGGACCCTCGCACGGCACGGCTGACCGGCCGCTTCCCTTGTGCTGTCCGCCCGCGCTCGTGTAGATGCAAGGCGCAGCAACAAGGACGCCCACATGATCGAACTCTCCGGCCCCTCCCAGGCGCCCGCCGCCGGCGGCAAGGCGAAGCAGCTGGTCGTGCTGCTGCACGGCTACGGCTCCAACGGCGAAGACCTGATCGGCCTGGCGCCGTTCTTCGCCCAGGCGCTGCCGGGGGCGGAATTCCTGTCGCCCAACGCGCCGTTTCCCTGCGAGATGTCGGCCTTCGGCTTCCAGTGGTTCGGCTTCGAGGGTCGCTCGCCCGACATGCTGCTGGGCGGGGCGCAGCTGGCGGGGCAGATCCTCGACCGCTTCCTCGATGCCGAGCTGGCGAGGCGCGGGCTCTCGGCCCGCGACCTGGCGCTGGTCGGGTTCTCCCAGGGCACCATGATGTCCCTGCATGTCGGCTTGCGGCGGCCCCAGGCGGTCGGCGGCATCCTGGGCTTTTCCGGCTCGCTGATCGGCCCGGACGTGCTCGAGGCGGAGATCCGCTCCCGGCCGCCGGTGTTCCTGGTCCACGGCACCGCCGACCAGGTAGTGCCCCATGAGGTCCTGGCGGCCGCCGAGCAGGTCCTGAAGGCTGTCGGGGTGCCGGTGGAGACCGAATCGCGGCCAGGCTTGGTCCATTCCATCGACCAGGTGGGGGCGCAGAAGGGCGCCCTGTTCCTGCGCCGCTGCTTCCAGGCGGCAGCCGCGAACTGATGACAAGCGAGTGAAATCAACGGGATGCGGCAATCCGGCCGCGCTCTACATCTTGTGTTTTGGCGCCCGCCCGGCTACTTGTATCATGTGTTGTGATGGTCGTTCCGGCGACGGACCCAGCGCCGCCGCCGAGAATATTCGGAGGTGTTGCGCGTGCAGGCATCGCCTGAATCCTGTCCGGCCCTGGTCCTCAACGCCGATTTCCGGCCGCTGAGCTACTTCCCGCTGTCGCTCTGGCCCTGGCAGGAAGTGGTCAAGGCCGTGTTCCTCGACCGGGTCAACATCATCTCCGAATACGAGAACGAGGTGCACAGCCCGTCCTTCACCATGCGGCTGCCCTCGGTCATCTCGCTCAAGGAATTCGTCCAGCAGTCGCGCCGGCCGGCCTTCAC
>JAEUKU010000370.1 GCA_016794075.1 Rhodospirillaceae bacterium | reverse complement strand
GGCGGGCCCTCGGCGGCGTTGCTCTCAGCTGCGCTCGTAGAGCCGGGCGAGCGATTCGCCCCAGCGTTCGCGGATTTTATGCCGCCTGATCTTCAGCGACGGCGTCAGCATCGCGTTGTCGATGGTGAAGGCTTCGGGGAGCGGCGCGAAGCGGCGGATGCGCTCGATCGGCGAGAGATTGGAATTGACCCGGTCGACGACCTGGGCGAGCGCCTTGTGGAACTCCGGATTCTCGGCGAGAGCGGCGAGATCGTTGGCGGCATCGTTCTTCGCCGCCCAGTCCTTGGCGAAATCGGCATCCGGCACGACCAGCGCCACGACATGCGGATGGCGGTCGCCATGCACCATCGCCTGGGCGATCTCCGGCTGCAGCACCAGGAAGCCCTCGATGCGTGCGGGTGAGACGTTGTCGCCGCCGGACAGCACGATGATGTCCTTCTTGCGGTCGGTGATCTTGAGATAGCCGTCGCCGTCGAATTCGCCGATATCGCCGGTGTAGAGCCAGCCGTCGCCGATGGCGCGCTGGGTCGCCTCGGGGTCGCGCCAATAGCCCTTCATCACCGCCTCGCCCCTGACCAGGATCTCGCCATCCTCGGCGATGCGCGCCTCCAGCCCGTCGAAGATCGGGCCGACGGTGTCGATCTTGATCTTCTTCGGCCGGTTGGCGCTGATCACGGGTGACGCCTCGGTCTGGCCGTAGCCCTGCAGCAGCGGTACGCCGAGGGCGAGGAAGAAGACGCCGATCTCGTAGTTGAGCGCCGCCCCGCCGGAGACGAAGGCCTTCAGCCGGCCGCCGAAGCGTTTGCGCACCTTGCGCCGCACCAGGACGTCACAGAGGCGGTCCAGCAGCTTCTCCTTGAAGGTCAGCGTGCCGGGCCGCTCATAGCGCTGGCGCCCCAGAGTGTAGGCAAGGTCGAACATGCGGCGCTGGAACGGTGTCGCCTTGGTCAGGCCGCGCTGGATGCGCTGGTGCATCGCCTCGTAGAGCCGCGGCACCGCGGTCATGATGGTCGGACGCGCCTCGGCCATGTTGTCGGTCAGCTTGTCGATGCTCTCGGCGTAGTAGATCTGCGCGCCGATGGAGATGGGCAGGAACTGCCCAGCGGTATGCTCGTAGGAATGCGACAGCGGCAGGAAGGACAGGAACACGTCATCGTCGATCCCGACCTCCTGCAGCAGGCGATAGGCACCCTTGATGTTGCAGAGGATGGAACCGTGGGTGAGCATCACCCCCTTCGGCGTGCCGCCGGTGCCCGAGGTGTAGATGATGATGCAGGTCTCGTCGCGCGCCAGCGCGCCGACCCGGCGGTCGATCTCGGCATCGAGCCGGGCATCGCCCAGGCTCATCGCCTCGCCCCAGGTCAGCACGCGCAGCGGCAGCTGCTGGGTCATACCGAGCGCGTCCATCGTCACGACGAAGCCGAGATCCGGCGCCTGCATCGCCGCCGGCAAGGCGCGCTTGGCGATGCCGGGGCCGGACAGGATCAGCCCGCGCGCGCCGCTATGGGTCAGCACATGGCGGTTGTCCTCCACCGTGTTGGTGGAGAAGGCGGGCACGGTGATGGCGCCGATCGCCATGATGGCGAGGTCGGCGACCAGCCATTCCGGGCGGTTCTCGGCAATGAGCGCAACGCGGTCGCCGGGCTGCACGCCGAGCGCGACGAGGCCGCGCGCCAGTGCCCGCACGTCGGCACCCACCTCGCTCCAGCGCATGGAGGCAAAGGCGCCGTTCACCTTGCGCCAGAGAAAGGGCCGGTTCGCCAGCTTCTCGGCCTGGTCCAGGAACAGCCGCGGCAGACTGGGGACGGAATCGTAGTTCATGGCATTCCCTGACTCGTTGTTCCGGCCGCTTGGTGCCTGGACAGATGCCTTTCCGGCTTCGCGGACCTGCCGGCCGCGTTTCCCTTGGCGCGGCCGCTTGGGCTCCCATATAAATCAGGTCGACCGGAATGCCAAAACCCCGAATTCCAGCGGGATAACGCCCGCCAGACCGCTCCATAGGATTTGCCCATGAGCCCGGATAGCGCCGCCACCCCGAACTTGCCGACCTGGAACCTGGCCGACCTCTATGCCGGCCCCGACGCGCCCGAGATCGAGCGCGATCTCAAGGTCGCGGCGGCGAAGGCCGGGGAATTCCACAAGCGCTACCAGGGCAAACTGGCGGGACTGAGCGGGGCGGACTTCCTCGAGGCGATCCTCGCCTATGAGGCGATCGCCGAGATCCTCGGCCGGCTCGGCAGCTACGCGCAGCTGCTCTATTCCGGCGACATGTCGAACGTCGAATACGGCCGCTTCCAGCAGAACATCACCGAGCGAACCACCGAAATCTCGCTCGAGACGCTGTTCTTCAGCCTCGAGCTCAACAAGCTCGAGGATGCCGACATCGCCGCCAAACTGAAGCACGCACCGTTGCGGCGCTACGCACCTTGGCTTGACGCGGTGCGCGCCTTCCGGCCGCATCAGCTTTCCGACGACATCGAGAAGCTGCTGCACGAGCGCGACGTGGTCGGGCGTCAGGCCTGGATGCGCCTGTTCGACGAGACCATGGCCGATCTGCGCTTCGATGTCGGCGGCAAGCAAATGACCAGCAACGAGGCGCTGAACCTGCTCTACGAGCAGGACGGCGCCAGGCGCAAGCTGGCGGCCGACGCCCTCTCAAAGGGCTTCAAGGAGAATGAGCGTGTCTTCGCGCTCGTCACCAACACGCTGGCCAAGGAGAAGGAGATCGACGACAAGTGGCGCAAGTTCGCACGCCCCGTCTCCTCGCGCAACCTCGCCAACCAGGTCGAGGACGAAGTGGTCGACGCGCTGGTGGCGGCGGTGAAGGCCGGCTATCCGCAATTGTCGCACCGCTACTACCGGCTGAAGGCCAGATGGCTCGGCCTGCCGAAGCTGAACTACTGGGATCGCAATGCGCCGCTGCCGGACGATGCCGACGCGCCGATCGAATGGGACGAGGCGCGATCGCTGGTGCTGAACGCCTATCGCGACTTCTCGCCGAAACTGGCGGAGGTCGGCCAGACCTTCTTCGAGAAGGGCTGGATCGACGTGCCGCCGCGCCCCGGCAAGGCGCCCGGCGCCTTCGCCCATCCGACGGTGCCCAGTGCGCATCCGTACCTCTTGCTGAACTACCACGGCCGCACCCGCGACGTGATGACGCTCGCCCATGAGCTCGGCCACGGCGTGCACCAGGTGCTGGCGGCACCCCAGGGCCAGCTGCTCTGCGACACGCCGCTGACGCTCGCCGAGACCGCATCGGTCTTCGGCGAAATGCTCACCTTCCGCGCCCTGCTGCGGCGCGAGACCGATCCGAAGGAGCGCCGCGTGCTGCTCGCCGGCAAGGTCGAAGACATGCTCAACACCGTGGTGCGCCAGGTGGCGATGCACGAATACGAGCGCCGCCTGCACGATTCGCGGCGCAAGGGAGAATTGTCGCCCGACGACATCTCGCGAATCTGGCTGGAGAGCCAGCGCGAGGCCCTGGGCGACGGCGTCGACCTGCCGGAGGGCACCGGCTACGGCATCTACTGGGCCTATATCCCGCATTTCATCCACGTGCCGTTCTACGTCTATGCCTATGCCTTCGGCGATTGCCTGGTGAACTCGCTCTACGCCGTCTACCAGCAGGCGGAGGACGGCTTCGCCGAGAAATACCTCGACATGCTGAAGGCCGGCGGCACCAAGCGGCACAAGGAGCTGCTGGCCCCC
>JAEUKU010000304.1 GCA_016794075.1 Rhodospirillaceae bacterium | reverse complement strand
GAGGTCGAGGATCATGGCGATGTTGCCGATATAGCCCTCGGCGGTCGGCGAGATGTAGGCGTAGCGGCCGTCGAAATCGTAGCGGTGCACGCCCTTGCCATGGGTGCGCCACTTGGTGATCAGCTTCGGATCGCTCGGCTTCGACACGTCGTAGATGCCGAGGCCGCCGCCGAACTCGGTATCGCCCTCGGTGCCCTGGCGTTCGTGGTTCACGATCATGATGTCGTTGGCGACGCGCACCTTGTGCGAGTGCCAGCCGGGCGGCATCTCGATGCGCTTGATCAGCCGCGGATTGCGCGGATCGGAAACGTCGACGATGGAGGTGCCGGTCGGCTGGCGCATGTGGCCGACATAGAGCGTATTGCCCTCGACCCAGACCTGGCCGCCGCCGGGGCAGTCGAAATTCGAGAGCAGCTTGGTGTTCTTGGACTTCGCCATGTGACTCGCGGATGTTGAAGCAGGGTTGATCGACGCAAGCTAGAACAGCCGCTTCACCTCGCCGGACGTCAGCTTGCCGTGCTTCTGGTAGTAGCCGAGCGCCTTCAGGGTCGGCTCGTCGCTGGCGACGAACAGGATCGCCGGGTCCTTGGACGTGTTGACGTGCTCGCACCACATGCCGCCCGGCACCGCGAAGGTATCGAACTTATCCCACGCGATCTTCTTGTCGTTGACGATGGAATAGCCGCTGCCCTCGAAGGGCGCGCACACCAGGCTGGCGCTCTGCTTCAGCGGCAGGGTCTTCTCGCCCGGCCGCAGCATCTGCATGAAGAAGGTGACGGTCTTGAAGATGCTGGAGCCGGTTGTCGGGTCGACATACTCGACCAGCAGCGCCTCATGCGGATCGCCGTCCCAGTCGCGGAACTTCTCCAGCACTTCGCGCATCATGTCGTAGCGGTAGACATACATGGGCGAGGCGGCGCCCGCGCCGCGATGATGCGAGACGAAGCGCGGCATCAGCCCGCCGCTGCCATAGACCCGCTGCGAGTAATCCTCCGGGAAACGCTCGGACTGCATCCGTTTGGCGACGCGCTTGCCCTCTTCCTCTTCCGTGTAGTCGTGCTCGAAATACATCGAGTTGAGCTGCTCGACCAAGGGCAGATCGAGGACCGAGAGGTTGATCGCGTTATCGTCGCCGCGGTTGCCGTGGTTGTGCCAGGTGTCGTGCGGGGTGAGCACCAGGTCGCCGGGACCGAAGGTGATGTTCTCGCCCTCGACGCCGGTGAAATTCTGCTTGCCGGTGAGGCCGAGGCGGATGGCGTTCGGCGAATGCCGGTGCGGCGGCATGATCTCGCGCGGGTCGTTCAGCCGGTACGAGACATACATGTTGGTCGTGGTGGCGCGGCGCGGCGCCAGGCCGGGATTGACCAGCACCAGGGAGCGGCGCTCGGAGGTCTCGGTGGTGATGAGTTCGGCCGAGCGATGGAGGAGCGGCTCGATATCGGTCTTGTATTTCCAGATGTATGGCACCGCCTTGTGCGGGTCCATCACCTGGCGGTCTTCGTCGTTCTTCACCGAACGGTCGACCACCCAATAGGGCGCCATGTTGTGCTTGAAGACGTCGGCGTGCAGCTGGTCCAGCGCGGCCTGCAGGTTGTGTCCCTCGAGCTTGGTCCGTGCCGTCATGCTTCCCTCCCACGCAGGCCGACATTCCGAACCAATTTTTCAGGAATTGGTTCCGGCGCGTCGTGTTTTTCCCGTCAACCGTAACCAATCCTCGAAAGCCTCGTCAACTGCGATCCATTGCCCAAGCCCCGCGCCGCCGATGGTTCGGCGGTCGTCGATCATCAGCGGGGGGCGGTCGACCCGGACCTTGCTCCGACGCGACGCCGCTTGGCGGATGCCCGGTTTACAAGCACGCGATTGCGCCGCATCATGCGGTTCGGGGACGGGAGCACGAGTCTGAACCATATCGAACCAATCGGCCCGGCCGGTTGCGAAAGCGCGCCAATCGCGGACCATCTGCCGCTCGTGCGCGGCACCAGTAGGGGTAGCGAAGCGATGTTGCAGCATTCCGATCAGACCTTGAGCAAGCTTCGGCAGTTGATCGCCAATGGCGGCGTTGGTGCGGATGGCCGCATGCCGCCGGAGCGCACGCTGGCCAACGAAATGGGCGTCGGCCGCCGCTCGCTGCGCCGGGCGCTGGAAATCCTCGAGCGCGAGGGCGAGATCACCCGGCACCAGGGCCGCGGTACCTTCATCCAGGGCCGCAACGGCAACGGGCATGCCGCGGGCGGCAGCAACGGGGAGGCGCGGCGCATGACCGCGCAGATGGCCGGGCAGATCGCCGGCACGCAGCTCAGCAGCGCGATCGCGGCGATTCCCTTCGACCGCATCCTGGAATTCACCAATCCGCTGGAAGTCATCGAGGTCCGCCTGGCGATCGAGCCGGTGGTGGCGCGGCTGGCGGCCCTGCGCGCCTCGCAGGCCGACATCCGGCGCCTGAAAGACCTGGTCTCCGCGACCAAGGACGCCGCCGACCCGCTGATCTACGAGAAGGCGGACGAGGATTTCCACCGCGCCGTGGCCGAGGCCGCGCGCAACGCGCTGTTCCTGTCGCTGTTCGACATCCTCAGCGCCAGCCGGCGCGACGCCTCCTGGCGGCGCCTCAGCGAGAACGCCCATTGCTTCAAGCGCCAGTCGGTGCATTCCGCCTCGCACCAGGAGATCTACGAGGCGATCGCCAGCCGCAACAGCGAGCGCGCCTTCGAATGCATGCAGCGCCACTTGAGCGACGTACAGCGCCACGTCAACACCTACGCCTTCCCGGCCGAACAGGCGGGCTGACGGCGGCGCAGGATTTCGCCGCGCCGCCGCGTTGAAGCGGCGACGACAACGAGCGACGGGCTGACGACATGACGCTATCCCGATGGTCGCGGCGCGGGCTGCTGGGTTTTGGCTTGGCGGCCGGCACGGGCCTCTTTCTTCCGTGCGCGGATGCCGCGACGCCCCGGCTGACACCGGCTTGCGTCGAGGCCGACGATCCGACCCCGGCGCAGACGGAGGGCCCCTATTTCACGCCCGATTCCCCGGAGCGCAGCAATCTCGTCACCGACGGCATCGACGGCCGCCACATTTCGCTCATCGGTTTCGCGCTGGACCGGCAGTGCCGGCCGATCGCCGGCGCCCTGGTCGACCTGTGGCACGCCGATGCCACGGGCCGTTACGACAACACCGGCTACAACCTGCGCGGCCACGTCTTCACCGATTCGCAAGGCCGCTTCCGCTTCGACACCGTCGTGCCCGGCCTCTATCCCGGCCGCACCCGGCATTTCCATGTGAAAGTGCAGCCGCCCCGCGGCAGGATCCTGACCACCCAGCTCTACTTTCCCGGCGAGCCCGCCAATGACCGCGACCGGATTTACGACGCGGCGCTGCTGCTTGATGTCGGCCAGGCGGATGGCGGGCAGATCGGCCGCTTCGAGTTCGTCCTGGGGCAAATCTGAGCGCAGAGCGGTCAAGCCGCGGGGTGACGGCCCGATTGGACAGCAAGTTCCACCCGCCTGGATTGCGGCCGACGCGACAGGCGGTTAGAGTTGGCGGCAACAAGAAGACTTGATTTCGGAACAGTTACTGAGGGCGTTTCCGGGCTATGATACGTACGTTGGGCGATCGATCGGCTTCGATCGCCCGCGCGTCGGGGGGCTTCATGAATGTTGCGAGACGCAGCTTGTTGCGCGGGGGAATCGCCGCCTGCGCCCCATATGCCCTGGGTGCAACCGTCGCGGTTCTGGCGCGGGTGTTGCGCTGGCGTTCGTCCCGAATCGTCGTCCGGAATGGTTGGTTCTTGAAAGCATCCGACCCGCTGTGAGCCGGCGATGATTCTGGATTTTGCCGAAACGGGCAGCGACGCTCTCGCGGGCCGGCGCTTTGACGTTTGCATCGTCGGGGCCGGGCCGGCCGGCATCACGATCGCCAGGGCCCTGTCCCGGGACCTGAGCGTTCTGTTGCTCGAGGCCGGCGGGTTCGAGCTGTCCGCCGAATCGCAGCAGATATATCAAGGCTCGATCAGCGGACGGGGCTATTACGACCTCGACACGGCGCGGCTCCGCTACTTCGGCGGCACCTCCAATCATTGGGGCGGCCGGTGCCAGGCGCTCGATGCATTCGACTTCGAGGCTCATCCCTATGTCCCTCATTCCGGCTGGCCCATCGGCAAGCAGGATCTCGATCCGTATCTCGGCCAAGCCGCCAGGATCGTGGATCTGGATCTTGTCGAGCCGGAACCGCCGGCCTTCCGCTCGCAGCTGGATCAGGCCCTGGCGACGGGCGGCTTCGCGCACCCGTTCACGTTCCATTGGAGTCCGCCGACGGTCTTTGGCGAGAAGTTCCGAATGGAGATCGAGCAATCGGCCAACATCCTTTGCCTGTTGCACGCCAATCTGACCGACATCGTGCTCAGCGAGAGCGGATCGGCCGTCACCGATGTGGAGATCACCGGATATGAGCTGGCGCGGACGAAGGTGCCCGTTCGACGGCTGGTCATCGCCGCCGGCGGCATGGAGAACCCGCGCATTCTCCTGAACTGCAATCGGCAGATGAAAGCCGGCCTGGGCAACCAGCACGACCTCGTCGGCCGGTTCTTCGCCGAGCATTTCCTGCATCGCTGCGGCTGGCTCGTGCTTGAGGATGATTTTGGCGAGGCCGTCAGTGCCGCATTTCCGCCCGGCACGGGTGTGCGCCCGAGAAAGCTCTACTACGCCGCAAACCGCGGCTTCGCGCTGCAGCGCGAAGTGCTGGATTTCGTGGTGACGGTCGTGCCCCGGTCGAAATTCCGCGACAGCAACAACTCCTTCTCGCAGCGCCTTCGCCACGCCATCTGTGCGCCAGACTGGCTGAGCGAGAGCTTCGACTTCACCTTCGATGACGGTGCGCCGACTTGCTACGACGGATTTTTCATCGTAGAGGCGGAGCAGGCACCGAATCGCGACAGCCGCATCACGCTCAACGGCGAACGGGACCAGTTCGGATGGTGCCGACTTAATCTTGATTGGCGGGCGCTGCCCATCGACAAGCGCACCGCGGCCGTCGCGGCCACCGAGTTCGCCACGCGCTTTGCCGAGCACAACCTGGGTAGGGTGCGGGTCAAGGACTGGCTCCTGGCCGACGATTCCGCGGTTCCGCCGCTCAGCGACGATGTCGCCGCCAGCTGCCATCATATGGGCACGACACGCATGGCCGACGACCCAAGGCGGGGCGTCGTCGACCGGAATTGCCGCGTCCACGGCATCAGCAATCTCTATGTGGCCGGCTCCAGCGTCTTTCCGACGGTCGGGTTTGCCAACCCGACCTTCAGCATCGTTCAGATGTCGCTCCGGCTTGCCGACCATCTGAATGGCGGCTGAGTCGCCGGCCACGCATTCGGATGTCGCTGCCGTGCCGTCGCGCCTGCTACGGCGCGATCGTCGGCGCGGTGTTCGCCGGTGGCAGCTCTTCGATCTCCGCGCGCGCGGACAACTGCACCGGCAGCGGCTCTTCCTTCAGCGGCAACGGATCGCCCAGCCACAAAGCGTGCACCAAGTGGTCGTCGCGCGGGCGCAATGTGTTGGGATGCACGAGAATACTGAGCCCGTCGCGGTTCAGCATCAGCCACGGCACCAGGCGGGGAAACTCCGCCACCGCGAAGGCCAGCTGGTACATGCCCTTGGTGTGCGGCCCGACCGGGTGGTCGTGCCAGGACCCGATGCGCAGAAGGAAGCGCTCGCCGATCAGCTTGCGCAGATGCTCGGCGCGCGGGCGCTCCGCCGCTTCGTAATAGATGTGCGCGTGATAGCTGGCGATCTCACCGACCGCCAGCGGGGTCCCAATCTCAGACAAAGCGGCCGGCCTGGTAGTCGGCGATCGCCTGGCGGATCTCATCGGCCGTGTTCATCACGAAAGGCCCGTATTTCGCCACTGGCTCGCGCAGCGGCCGTCCGGCGACCAGGATCAGGCGGGCCGGCCCGTCTTCGGCCGCGAAGCGCACCGTGCCGCCCAGGCTGAGGACGGCGATTTCGCCGCGCGAGACCTTCCTGGCCTCCGCCCCCGCGCCGATCCGGGCATTGCCCTCGAACGGATAGGCAAAGGCATTGTGCTCCGCCGGCACCGCGACCTCGAGCGCGGCGCCCTTGGGCAGGACGATGTCGAGATAGAGCGGTTCCGTCGCCACCGCCGAGACCGGGCCGGTGACGCCATCGAAGCTGCCGGCCAGCACCTTGACGCGGATGCCGTCGGCGCGCTCGACCACCGGGATCTTCTCCGGGTCGATGTCCTGGTAGCGCGGCTGGCACATCTTGTCCTTGGCCGGCAGGTTGACCCAGAGCTGGAAGCCCTGCATCAGGCCCTCCTCCTGCTCCGGCATCTCCGAATGGACGATGCCGCGCCCTGCGGTCATCCATTGCACGCTGCCCGGCCGCAGCAGGCCGACATTGCCCTGGTTGTCGCCATGGCGCATGCGTCCGGCGAGCATGTAGGTCACGGTCTCGAAGCCGCGATGCGGATGGTCGGGGAAGCCGCCGATGTAGTCGGCGCCCTTGTCCGAGCCGAACTCGTCCAGCATCAGGAAGGGGTCGAGGTCGGGCAGCTTCGGCTGGCCGATGACGCGGGTGAGCTTCACCCCGGCGCCGTCGCTGGCCGGAAGGCCCCGCAGCACCGCGACGGGGCGGCGGGACACTTCGGCTTGCGATACGGCCTTGTTTAGGGCGGATGTCATGGTCTGGCTCCTTCTCCTCAGGCCTGGAATATGGCCCACCCGGCGCGCCGGGAAAATCCGCCGCGGCGCAATTGATTGTTCGCTTATTGGAAACAATCATGCAAGCCGGCCGTGAGCCCGCTCCACCTGCGCCGCTAGCCGGGCCTGCGCGCGGCGCGCTCGCCGATGCGATTGGCGAGGTCGCGCAGGTCCTGGCCCAGCTGCTCGAGGGCGAAGCGCAGCGCGAAGATGCGCCCAGCCTCTTCCGCCGCCAGCGTGCGGATGGTCTCGTTGGACCACATCGCATCCATCGCCGCGCCGTATCGGCGCAAGGCCGCCTCGGCCGCATCCAGCGGCGGCGGCGCGCTTCCCTCGCGCAAGGCGACGGTGCCGCCGGCGAGAAAATCGAGCAGCGCGCCGCGCAGCCCGATCAACGGCTCGCGCAGGCTGGGGGCGATGATCTCGGGCAAGGGCCGCGCCGTCGACCGGCCGATCATCACCAGGTCGTGCCGCACGCGATAGAGTGTCCGCACCAGCGGCTCGGGGTCGGGTGCCTCGGTCAGGTAGCTGCGCCGCTCGCGCAGCGCTTCCTCGGCGGCGGTCTCCAGCTTCTTCAGCGCCGTGCGGATGGCGGCGTGCTTGGCCTGCAGCGACGGCCGGCCTTCCGCCGCCAGCAGGCTGTCGATGATCTGGCCCAGCAGGTCGGCGTTCAGCTCGACGATGCGCGCGGCGGTCAGCGCCATCACCCCATGCGCCCGCGCCGGCAGGATCACCAGCGAGACAACGATGCCGACCAGGCTGCCGATGGAGATTTCCAGGATGCGGTCGAAGGCGAATTCCAGCGGCGGCAGGCCCGGACCGGACAGGGGCACCAGCACGATGAAGGCGGTGATGGGGGCCGCCTTGAAGCTCGGCTTGATCGCGGCGAGCAGGGCCAGCGGCGCGATCGCGGCGACGAGCGCCAGGCCCAGCCCCCATCCTTCCGCGTGCGGCAGCGCGATGGCGACGAGGGCGCCATAGAGCGCGCCCGCCAGGGTGCCGGCCAGCCGGTCGACAGCGGCCTTCAGCGATCCGCCCAGGCTGCTCTGCATGACGATGATGGCGGTGATCACCGCCCAATAGCCGTGGGCGAAGCCCAGCAGCCTGGCGAGGCCGAAGGCGAGCAGCGCGGCGACGGTGACCCGCGCGGCGAGGCGCATCTCCGCCTCGCGGCCCAGCAGCGATCGGGCAAGAAGATCCCGCGGGCTCCGGTTCATGCCGCGCTAGCTGTAGCCTTTGCAGATGACATTCTTCTCGTAGGCGTCGCGCTCCAGCTGCTCGCGGAAATCCGGATGCGCGATGGAGATCAACGCCTTGGCCCGCTCGGCGACCGATTTCCCCTTCAGGTTCACGATGCCGTATTCGGTCACCACGTACATGACGTCGGTGCGCGGCGTGGTGACCACGTTGCCGCCGGTCAGCGCGGTGACGATGCGGCTTCTGGGCTCGCCCTTCTTGTCATAGGTCGACGACATGCAGATGAAGCTCTTGCCGCCCTTCGAGGCATAGGCGCCGCGCACGAATTGCAGCTGCCCACCGGTGCCGCTGATGTGCCGGTGCCCGTCGCTCTCCGACGCCGCCTGGCCCTGCAGGTCCATCTGCGTGGTGTTGTTGATGGAAACCACGTTGTCGTTCTGCATGATGTTGTGCGGCAGGTTGGTGTAGTCGACCGGATGGGCATTGATGACGGGATTGCGGTGGATGGCGTCGTACTGCCGCTGCGACCCGGCGGAGAAGGTGAACACCACCTTGCCCGGATTGAGCGTCTTGCGCGCGCCGGTGACCAGCCCGGCCTCGATCAGGTCGACGATGCCGTCGGTCAGCATCTCGGTGTGGATGCCGAGGTCCTTCACCCCGGCGTCGCGCAGCATGGAGCAGACGGCGTTCGGCATGCCGCCGATGCCGATCTGCAGGCAGGCGCCGTCCTCGACCTCGGCGGCGATCAGCGCGGCGATTCTGCGGTCGATCTCGCCGACCGGCGGGTTCTTGATCTCAGGCAGCGGATCACCGCCTTCGGCGATGATGTAATCGACGTCGCTGACATGGACGGCGCTCTGCTCGCCGAACACCTGCGGCATGTGCGGCGAGACCTCGACGATGACGCAGCGCGCCCGCTCGATGATCGCCTGGGTGTAGGTGGCCGAGGCGCCGAAGCTGAAGCAGCCATTCTCGTCGATGGGCGAGGTCTTGATGACCACGATGTCGACGGGGTCGATGAAGCGGCGGTACCAGTCCGGCACCTCGCCGAAATTCATCGGGATGTAGTTGCAGCGCCCCTGATCGTGCTTCTTGCGGTCGTAGCCGGAGAAATGCCAGTTGAACCACAGGAAGTGGTCGCCGGTCTCGTCGCATTCCAGCACCGCGCGCGGCCGCATGGAGAGGCAGCAGCGGATCTTCACCCCGCGGAGCTCGTCCCTGCGCGCCGCCAGCGCCTGGTCGAACCTGTCCGGCTGGATCAGGCCGAAGCCCCAGTCCAGCCACATGCCCGAGCGCACCAGCGCCGCCGCCGCGGCCGCCGACACCTCGCGCGCCGCCCGCGCGGCGCCTGGGCGCACGCGGGGCGAAGGCAATGCCCAGTTCATGTCGTTCGGTGCCATGGCCGGCCTCCCCTGCTGCTCAGCGACGGCGCGGGGCCTGCTCTTGCCGGCAGGGCTGCGTTCGGCGCCGTCGCCACGGCGGCAGACTACCACAGGTTGGCGGGCGGCGTGGCCAGTTGGATGCCGGCGGGAGATACCGGCGGGAACAGGCCGGACGAGGCCTGTCAGCCGCGGGAAGCGGCCAGCCGACGCTGGTAGGCCTGCAGGCGCACGCGGAGCGACGCGACCTCGCTGCCGCTCTGCGCCTGGGCCCGGAACAGGACCGCGATCGAGCGCTGCAGGTCGCGCAGCGACTGGCTCAGCTCCATGGCCCGCTGGCGGACGGCATCGCTGCCGGAACGCGCCGCGCGCTGCACCTGCAGCGAGATGACGCTGGCCCGGCCGGCGACGGCATCGCGGGCCCGCGCCTCCGCCATGAGCCTGGCGCGCTCGCCGGCATGGCGCCGGATGAACTCGAACTCGTGCTCGACGGTGCGGGCCACCGCCAGGAACTCACTGGCAAGGCCGCGCCCCGCGGCCACGTGGGAATCGAGCCGGGCATGCAATTGGGCCATCTCCTCGACCATCGCGAGGAAGGCGGGATCGATCGCCGTCGCCGGATTGCCGGACAGCCATTCGCGCGCGCCCGCCGCGGCGAGGGCCGCATCGGCCAGGTCGCTCAGCTGCCATTCGCACAGTTCCTTGATCTCGGCGATCCGCTCCGTCACCGCCTGAAGGTCGTTGGCGATGCCGAGCAGCAGCTCTTTCGAAATCGGCTCATCGGCGCTGTGGCGCCGGCATGAATGTGGCATTGCTCCCCCCAACCGCCTCGTCGATCGCCGGCCGGCCGCGCATCATCCCCGGATCACGCGGCCGCGCCGTGTTCGTATGGTTGTATATTAGTTACTTATCTAAAATTGGTAAAGGCAACCAGGTCTCGTCCCGCAAGGTTGCGCTTCTCGCGCTCCGCGCCAGCGGAAACGCCCCGGTTTCTGCGCATTCGAGCGCCCTGATCGCGCCGCAGCGTGCCCGCCGCGCGGTTCGCCTGAAGATTGAACTTCTGCGCTGCTGATCTTAATGTATAAGAATCTAATATAATCAACGATAATGTTCCGCGACGCCGGTGCGGCGGCTGCAATCTACTTGCCGGCGTCGCGCGTGGGTGGCCGCGGCGGGATGCCGGCGCGGTGGCCCGTCATCGCCGCCGTCTTCGCCGCCGTCATCGCCGCCGCCCGCGCGTGATACCGACGCCCCCTCGCGCGCCGCGTCCGGGGGCGGTGCCGGGCCGGCCCGGCGATAAGTCACGGAGATTGCCGCGTTTCCTGGCGCGCGGCCGATTCCGCCGGCTGCAACCGCGCATTGCCGGGGACCCACCCGCGCGGCGGCGGCGCACAGCGGATTCGGGCGGAAGTCAGGGCGTTTCGACGCCACGGCGCGGCCCGGTGCGATGAGGCGCGACGATCGCGGCGGCGGCATGGGCGCCAAAGGTTCTACAATTAAAACCAGTGTGGCAGGTATTAGAACCGCCCGCATTGACAATGAACTTGGTCTCATACAGCCGCCTAAACGATAATTTAATCTTATTTACGTTCAATCTATTAAAGTCCTGCCGGCGCGCATTGCTGGATATAACGCAGTATTGAATAATCGCCCGACCGCGCGGCCGAATCGGATCGGCCGGCACCCTGTCCGGCTCGCGCGTTGGTATCGAAGAAGGCGGCAGTTGCAAGCGGTTAGTCGCCCTCGGGCGGCGCAATCGGCTTTCGGCTGCCGGGGGCAGGCTGGCAAGGCGTGCTCCCCCGTCAACAGAAACGGTGATCCGCGGACGATCGTCATGCCATCCGCTTCGCACATAGCGCTGCCAGACGCCGCAAGGGCGCGGCGCCTGCCCGGAACCTTTGCGGCTGCGATCGCGCCCGGAGTCCCGGCATGACGCAGGCCGCCGCCATTGCCGAGCTGATCGAGCGGCTGTCGCGCCGGATCCAGGGCGCCGCCTATGCGCACGACCTGAAGCCGGCCCAATGGAGCGCGCTGCGCTACTACGCCCGGGCCGAGCGCACCGCGCGCACCATCCGCGCCTTCGCCGCCGTCCATGCCAGCTCGCACAGCGCCGCCTCGCAGATCGTCAGCGGGCTGAAGCGGAAGCGGCTGCTGGTTTCCTCCACCTCGAAGCAGGACGGGCGCGAGCAGGTCGTCGAGTTGACCGCCGCCGGGGTCCGGCTGCTGCGCCATGATCCGTTGAAGCCGATCAGCGCCGCCTTGCGCCAGTTGACCGAACGCGAGCAACGCCTGCTGCTGAAATCCCTGCAGCGGCTGCTGGGCGCCGCCTTCGACCGCCGGGCGCCCTCCGACTGAGTCTGACCCGCGTTCCGCGCGGCGGACATGGCGGCTCCGCCGGCATGGATCTTGTCTGGACCGCGACGCGCCCCAACCTTAGCCTGCGAGAGCCTTCCCAGCTTCCTGCAGGAATCTGTCCATGTCCCATCTGTTCGACGCGCTGCGCCTGCGCGACGTGACCTTTGCCAACCGCATCGGCGTCTCGCCGATGTGCCAGTATTCGAGCCGCGACGGCTTCGCCAATGACTGGCATTTCGTCCACCTGGCCACCCGCGCCGTGGGCGGCGCCGGCCTGGTCTTCACCGAGGCCGCGGCGGTGACGCCGGAAGGCCGCATCTCGCCCCAGGACCTCGGCGTGTGGAGCGAGAAGCACTTCGAGCCGCTCGAGCGCGTCACCCGTTTCATCGACGCGCAAGGCGGCATCGCCGGCATCCAGCTGGCCCATGCCGGGCGCAAGGCCAGCACCTATCGTCCCTGGTCCGGCAGCGGCAAGGTGCCGGAGAGCGAAGGCGGCTGGCAGGTTCTGGCACCCACCGCCGCGCCCTTCTCGCCCGATTATCCGGTCCCCGCGGCGATGACCGTGCCGCAGATTGCCGCCCTCCAGACCGCCTTCGTCCAGGCCGCCGAGCGCGCCTATCGCGCCGGCTTCCGCGTCATCGAGGTGCATGCCGCGCATGGCTACCTGTTCCATGAATTCCTGTCGCCGCTCAGCAACACGCGGCAGGACGGCTATGGCGGGTCGTTCGAGAACCGCACCCGCTTCCTGCGCGACACGGCGGCGGCGGTGCGCAAGGCGGTGCCCGACCGGGCGCCGCTCTTCGTGCGCATCTCCTGCACCGATTGGGCGCCGGGCGGCTGGGACATCGAGCAATCGATCGAACTGGCCCGCCAGCTGAAGGCGCTCGGTGTCGACCTGATCGATTCGTCTTCGGGCGGCAACGTGGCGAGCGCGCAGATTCCCGCCGGCCCCGGCTACCAGACCGGCTTCGCCCAGCGCATCCGGCGCGAGGCCGGCATCGCCACCGCGGCGGTCGGCCTGATCACCGGCGCGGCCCAGGCCGACCACATCATCCGCACCGGCCAGGCCGACATAGTGCTGCTCGCCCACGAATTGCTGCGCAACCCCTACTGGCCGCTGGAAGCCGCGCGCGAGCTCGGCCACGACACCACCTGGCCGGCGCAGTACCTGCGCGCCGCGCCGAAGGGTGCGCAGGGGCGCACGCCGGCACATGAGGTCGATTGAGACGTTGAGGCAAGTCTGAGGAAGCCGCGCTAATCCGGTTGATCGCCATCGAGCGACAGCAGCTGCTCG
>JAEUKU010000297.1 GCA_016794075.1 Rhodospirillaceae bacterium | reverse complement strand
GCCAAGCCGATGCGCAGCGCCTATATTTCCGGCGAGGAGGCGGTGGAGCAGGTGCAGCTGCGCGCCAAGCGGCTGGAGATGCAGTCGCATGCGGTGGAGATCGCCACCGCCACCAATGTGCGCGACATCATCGCCACCCTGGACCGCGCCGATCCGCCGGATCTGGTGGTGATCGATTCGATCCAGACCATGTATCTCGACAACCTCGATTCCGCGCCCGGCACGGTCGCCCAGGTGCGGAGCTGCGCCGCCGAGCTGATCCGCCTCGCCAAATCGCGCGGCTTCGTCGTCGTGCTGGTCGGCCACGTCACCAAGGAGGGCCAGATCGCCGGCCCGCGCGTGCTGGAGCACATGGTCGACACCGTGCTCTATTTCGAGGGCGAGCGCGGGCATCATTTCCGCCTGCTGCGCGCGGTGAAGAACCGTTTCGGCCCGGCCAACGAGATCGGCGTCTTCGAGATGACCGAGGGCGGCCTGCAGGAAGTCGCCAACCCCTCCGCCTTGTTCCTGGCCGAGCGGCGCGGCAGCGTCAGCGGCGCCACCGTCTTCGCCGGCATCGAGGGCACCCGGCCGGTGCTGGTGGAGATCCAGGCCCTGGTCTCGCCCTCGCCCCAGGCGACGCCGCGGCGCGCGGTGGTGGGCTGGGATTCGAATCGCCTGGCCATGCTGCTGGCGGTGCTGGAGACGCGCTGCGGCCTCGCCTTCGCCGGCAACGAGGTCTATCTCAACGTCGCCGGCGGCCTCCGCATCAGCGAGCCGGCGGCGGACCTCGCCGTGGCGCTGGCGCTCGTCAGCGCGCTCAGCGACCGGCCGGTGCCGGAGGATGTCGTGGCGTTCGGCGAGATCGGCCTGTCAGGAGAGCTGCGCATGGTGTCCCAGGCCGATTTGCGGCTCCGCGAGGCGGGCAAGCTCGGCTTCCGCCGGGCGCTCCGCCCGAAACGGCGCAGTGCCGAGGGCAAGGCCGGCGGCGCCGGAGTCCAAATCCTCGAAATCGGCCATCTGCAAGACCTGATCGATTGGCTGTATGGTGAAGTGCGCTCCTTGAGCGCGGGCAAGAAGGCCCAGGCGGGGTAGCCGGGCAGCAGCGTGGAGTGCCAGACGTGAACTATGTCGATATCGGCGTGCTGACGGTGATCGCGCTTTCGGCGCTGCTCGCCATGGGCCGGGGCCTGGTGAAGGAAGTGCTGTCGATGTTCGGCTGGGTCGGCGCCGTCATCGTCACGTACCTGGTCTTCGTCCGCGTGCCGCAGGTGCGCGACTTCGCGCACAAGCAGATAGCCGATCCGCTCTTCGCCGACATCGCGGCCGGGGTGGCGGTGTTCACTGTCTCGCTGATCGTGCTCGGCATCATCAACCATCTGGTGGTGTCGCGGATCCCCACCAGTTTCCTGGGTCCGCTCGACAAGTCGCTCGGCCTGGTCTTCGGCCTCGTTCGTGGCGCCGTGGTGGTGGCGGTCGCCCATATCCTCCTGGTCTACGTGCTGCCGAATCGTTCCGACTGGCCGCAGGTCGTGCAGGAGGCGCGGGCCGAACCCTATGCCGCCCAGGCGGCGGAAATCCTCACCGCGCTGGTGCCCGCCGAGGTCAAGGAGAAGACCGACCAGATCATCGATCAGGGGCTGGAACAGGGCGAAACCATCAACGACAACCTGCAGAGCATAAGTCCCGGAAACGCCTCGGAATCCGGCCTCGAGTCGGGGCAGAACAGCGCCTGGACGCAAGGCAGCGATGCGGGAAATGCCGATGGACAAGACGGCGGATCGGGGTATAAGGACGCCGAGCGTAGGGACCTGCAGCGCCTGCTCCAGGGCCAGTCGCACTAACCTGAAATAGGAACGCGGGCCGATGCTGACGACCCATCCTTTCGATGACGATCATCTGAAGGAAGAGTGCGGCATTGTCGGGATCTACGGGGTCGAGGAGGCCGCGACCCACTGCGCCCTCGGCCTGCACGCTTTGCAGCATCGTGGACAAGAGGCCGCCGGCATCGTCGCCTATGGCGAGGACGGCTTCAACGCCCACCGCGCCATGGGCCATGTCGCCGACAATTTCGCGCAAGCCTCCATCATGGGCAAGCTGACCGGTCAAGCGGCGATCGGCCATGTGCGCTATTCCACCACCGGCGAGAACTCGCTGCGGAATGTGCAGCCTCTGTATGGCGATCTCCACTTCGGCGGCTTCGCCCTCGGCCATAACGGCAACCTGACCAACGCGCAGATGATCCGCCAGGAGCTGGTCAAGCGCGGCTCGATGTTCCAGTCGACCAGCGACACCGAAGTCATCCTGCATTTGATGGCGACGCATCTGCGCGGCAACGTCATCGATCGCCTGATCAACGCGCTGCACCAGGTCGAGGGCGCCTATTCGCTGATCTGCATCGCCCAGGACATGGTGATCGGCGTGCGCGATTCGCTGGGCGTGCGGCCGCTGGTGCTGGGCAAGCGCGGCGACGGCTGGATCCTCGCCTCGGAGACCTGCGCCCTCGACATCATGGGCGCCGAATTCGTGCGCGACGTCGAGGCGGGCGAGCTGATCATCCTGGACAAGCGCGGCGTCACCTCGATGAAGCCGTTCAGCCCGGCGCCGAAGCGCTTCTGCGTCTTCGAATACATCTATTTCGCCCGGCCGGATTCGGTCATGGAAGGCAAGAGCATCTATGACGCGCGCAAGCGCATCGGCGCGGAGCTGGCCAAGGAATCGCCGGCGCCGGCCGACGTGGTCATCCCGGTGCCGGATTCCGGCGTGCCGGCCGCGCTCGGCTATGCCTCGGCCTCCGGCATCCCGTTCGAATACGGCATCATCCGCAACCACTATGTCGGGCGCACCTTCATCGAGCCGACCGACCAGATCCGCCATCTGGGCGTCAAGCTGAAGCACAACGCCAACCGCGCCCATGTCGAGGGCAAGCGCATCGTGCTGGTCGACGACAGCATCGTGCGCGGCACCACCTCGAAGAAGATCGTCGAGATGATGCGCAACGCCGGCGCGACCGAGGTGCATATGCGCATCTCCTCGCCGCCGACCGCGCATCCCTGCTTCTACGGCATCGACACGCCGTCGCGGCAGAAGCTGCTGGCGGCGAAATACAGCGTGCAGGAGATGGCCGAGTTCATCGGCGCCGACAGCCTCGCCTTCATCTCCATCGACGGCCTCTATCGCGCCATGGGCCATCCCGGCCGCGACGACAAGCGGCCGCAATTCTGCGACGCCTGCTTCACCGGCGACTACCCGACCGCGCTGACCGACCACGAGGGCGGCATGGTCGCGGGGCAATTGTCGCTGCTCGCCCAGCCAGCCTGATCTCTCGTCGATGAGCACGCCTGAAAGCGGCGCCCTCGCCGGCCGCATCGCCCTGGTGACCGGGGCCAGCCGCGGCATCGGCCGCGCCGTCGCCAGGCGCTATGCTGAGGAAGGCGCCGACCTCGTCCTCACCGCCCGCACCGTGGGCGCGTTGGAGGAACTCGACGACGAGATCCGCGGCATCAACGGCAAGACCTCGCTGCTGGTGCCGCTCGACCTCCGGAATTTCGACGCCATCGACCAGCTCGGCGCCGGGCTCTATGAGCGCTTCGGCAAGCTCGACGTGCTGGTCGGCAATGCCGGCGTGCTGGGCCAGATGTCGCCGCTGACCCACACCGAGCCCAAGCACTGGCAGGAGGCGATCGACGTCAATTTGACGGCGAACTGGCGGCTGATCCGCAGCCTCGACCCGCTGCTGCGGCTGTCGGACGCCGGCCGCGCGATCTTCGTCACCTCCGGTGCCGCGCGGGGCCCGCGCGCCTATTGGGGCGCTTATGCGGTCAGCAAGGCGGCACTCGAGATGCTGGTCGGCATCTACGCCCAGGAGAACCAGCAGGGCAAGCTGCGCGCCAACCTGATCGACCCCGGCCGCACCCGCACCCGCATGCGCGCCAGCGCCTATCCGGGCGAGGATCCCAATTCCTTGCCGCCGCCGGACGCCATCACCGAGGCCTTCGTCCGCCTCGCGCGCGCCGATTTCACCGGCAACGGCGAGATTGTGAAGGCGCAGGACTGAGGCCCATGTCCACCGCCCTCCTCATCATCGACGTGCAGAACGCCATCCTGCGCGGCAAGGGCGAGGGCGCGCGGCAGCAGATCGTCGATGCGGCGCTCGATGCCATGGTGAAGCGGCTCGCCATGCTGCAGATCGAGGCGCGCGAGGCCGACATCCCGGTGATCCTGGTCCAGCATGACGGTCCCGAGGGCCACCGCCTGGCGAGGGGTAGCGAGGGCTGGCAGATCCGGCCCGAGCTGGCGCCGCGCGCCGGCGATCTGGTGATCCACAAGACCGCCAGCGATTCCTTCTACGCCACCGATCTGCAGCAGCGCCTGATGGAGCGGGGCATCCGGCACCTGGTCGTGGGCGGCTGCATGACCCAGTTCTGCGTCGACACCACCGCGCGCTCGGCCGTGGCGCACGGCTTCGACGTGACCCTGGTGGGCGACGGGCATACGACCGCCGACCTGGGCGGCCTCGGCTTCGAGCAGATCGTCGCCCACCACAACGCCGTGCTGAACGGGTTCGATGCCGGCCCGCGGACAATAAAAGTTGCGGATTCGCACACAATTCAGTTCTGAATTGTTGAAAGTCATTCATTTCCTATTTGATTTTCCAACCGCTTGCTGACAGATTTCGTCCGCCGCCCGCGCCACCCTGCGGGATCGGCAACCAGCACGGATCAAGGAAATGGCCGCCCGCCCCGATTTCATCCGCCATTGGACGGAGCTCGAAGGGCCCGACGACGCCGCCTATGAGGGCAGCGACGAACTGCTCAGCATCGGCGCCCCCCTGGGCCGCGCCCTCGGCCTGACGCGGATCGGCATCCACCATGAGCGCCTGCCGCCCGGCCGGCGCACCTCCTACCCGCATGCGGAGAGCGACGAGGAGGAATTCGTCTTCGTCCTCCAAGGCACGCCCGATGCCTGGATCGACGGGCGCCTGTATCCCCTGCGGGTGGGGGACGCCGTCGGCTTTCCGGCCGGGACCGGGATCTGCCACGCGATCCTCAACAATTCGGAGGAAGAGTCGCGCCTGCTCGTGGTAGGCGAACGGACCAAGCCGGAGAACCGCGTCTACTATCCGTGCAACCCGGAACAGCGCGCCCTGCGCACGGATTGGTGGGAGGATGCGCCGCCGCGGCCGCTCGGGCCACATGACGGCCTGCCCGACCGCGGCAAGCGGGTGAGCCCGAGGGAAAGCGCGCCGCTCGCCTGCATCCTGAACTGGCGGGGCAGCGAGGATGCTGCGAGCTGCTACGACGGCGACGACGAATTGATGCAGATCGGCGTCGATTTCAGCGACCGCTTCGGCCTGACACGGATCGGCATCCATCACGGCAGGCTGCTGCCCGGCCGGCGCAGCTCCTATCCGCATGCGGAAAGCCTGGAAGAGGAATTCGTCTTCGTGCTCGAAGGCACGCCGGATGTCTGGATCGACGGAAACCTGCATCGGCTGAAGGCGGGAGACGTCGTCGCCTTCCCCGCCGGCATCGGGATCGGCCATTGCGTCATCAACAACGGCGATGCGGACGCGCGGATGATCGTGGTGGGCCAGCGCCGGGTGCCCGGCAATTGCCTGTTCTATCCGCTCAACCCGGAACAGAGACGGCGCCCGGACTGGTGGCGCGACGCGCCGGAACGCAGGCTCGGCCGGCACGACGGCAAGCCAGATCCACGATAGAAACAATTCGAGGCGAGGCGATGGACGACACTGCCGAGACACGATTCCGCGACCTGATCCAGGCCCAGGCGCATCCCGCGCCGGCAGCACCGGCGCTGGATGCGGCGAATGCGGCGAAGCTGCTGGCGCGCACCGAGGATGTGCCATTCTTCGCGCATAGCTACTCCTTCTATCACAACATGATGCACGGCTTCACGCCGGCCGACCTGGTGCGCTTCGCGTACGAGAACGACCTCCACGGCGTGTGCCTGCACATCAGCGACGGCGAGGCCGCCTGTCTTCGCAAGATGGATGCGCGCGGGCTGGACGAGCTGCGCCGGCTGCGCGAAGACCTCGGCATCGCCCTGCATCTGGAGATCAGCAACACGGACCGGGCGGAGGTCGACACGGTCATCGCCTGCGCCCGGGCGCTCGGCGTTACCAACATCCGCCTCTACGCCCGGCACGAGGGACCGCTCAGCCGAGTGATCGAGGCGGTCCACGCCGATCTCGCCTATGCCTGCGAGCAAGCCAACAAGCTCGGTCTGCATTTCGACTACGAGCAGCACGAGGATCTGCGCGCGGCAGAGATCGCGGCGATCCTGGAGCGCCTCGGCGACCCGCGCATGAACGCGCTGTTCGACTATTCCAACTCGCTCAATGCCTATGAGGAGCCGCTGGCAGCCCTGCACATCCTGGCCCCGTTCATCCGCCAAGTGCATGTGAAGGGCGCGCGCAAGACCATTGAACCCAATGGCTGGGGCCAGATCGGCGTGCCGCAAGGCAGCCCGGAGGACGAGCTACCCGGCGCGCGCATGCTGCACGATCTGCTGATGCTGGGCGAAAAGGCTCCGCAGGTGATCGCCTTCGCGCTGGAGCAGGAGGTGGATTACTACGCCCCCGCCTTCCGCGGCCCGCGCGAGGCGGCCGATCCCATGATCCAGTATCGCGAACCCAGCGAAACGCCGGTCGACCGTGGCAAGTCGACCATGCGCCTGCTGGCCGACGAGCGCCGCTGGGCGATCCAGCAGATTGCCTGGAACCGCGGCCTGGTCGCGCAGTTCCGCGAGCTGGCTGGCCAGGTCGCGCGCAAGCGCCTGGACCGCGCGGGGCCGCGGGTGGTGCACCTGCCGCCCGCCACCTATGGCCGCCTGGCGGAGCTTGGCGCGTGAGCGGGCACGGCGCGGCGATGCTGCAATTCGCCAATTCCCTGGCCGATGCCAGTGGCGCCATCCTGCGCCGCCGCTTCCGCCAGAACATCCGCGTGGAGCTGAAAGGCGACAACAGCCCGGTGAGCGACGCCGACCGCGAGACCGAGGGCGAGCTGCGCCGCCTGATCGGCGCCGCCTTCCCCGACCACGGGGTGATCGGCGAGGAATACGGCGCCGACCGGCCGGAAGCGGAATTCGTCTGGGTGCTCGACCCGATCGACGGCACCAAGTCCTTCATCACCGGAAGGCCGCTCTTCGGCACCTTGATCGCGCTGTGCCGCGCGACGAAACCGGTCCTCGGCGTCATCGATCATCCGGCGATCGGCGAGCGCTGGGTAGGCGCCAGCGGCCAGCCGACACGCTTCAACGGCGCCCCGGTCCGCGTCCGGCCCTGCGGGAACATCGCCGACGCCGCCTTGTTCGGCAGCTCGCCGCATTCGGTCCGGCCGAGCAACGAGGCCGCCTTCGACCGGGTGCGCCGGGCGGTGCGGCAGGTGCTCTATTCCTCCGATTGCTATGCCTATGGCCTGATCGCCAGCGGTTTCGCCGATCTCTGCATCGAGTTCGGCAACGGCATCCACGACTTTCTCGCGGTGACGCCGGTGATCGAGGGGGCTGGCGGCATCATCACCGATTGGGACGGCCGGGCGCTGACCACCCGATCCGGCGACAAGGTGCTGGCGGCGGGAGATCCGGCGGCGCATCGGGCGGCGCTGGAACTCTTGGGCGCGGCCTGACCGGCCTGCCCGCCGCGGCGCTTCACTGGATTGCGCCCGGCTATGTCCTCACCGTGAGGGCGCTCGACGCCAATGACGCGGTGCCGGCCGAAGGGGATAAGTCGCAGCGCTTCCCCTGGCAGCGTCGGATCTAGGTCGGTATCCCGAGCAGCGTGGTCATCACGGCGAAATAGACCACGATGGTCAACACGTCCTGGATGATGGTGGCGACCGGTCCGGTGCCGAAGGCCGGATCGATCCGCAGCTTCGCCAGCATCCACGGCAGGATCAGACCGAGCGAACTCGCCAGGGTGCCGGCGATCAGCAGCGCGATCGACACGCCGAGGCCGAGCAGGACGTCGCCGAAGGCGAGCCAGATGCCGGCGAAGGCGACGATGGCCAAGGCAAGACCGATCATGCCGCCGGTCATCAGTTCCAGCAGCAGGATGCGCGGTAGCGGCTTGCGGCGGGCGGACAGGCCGCGGATGGCGATCGCCTCGGTCTGGGTGCCGATGGCGTCGGTCAGGTAGACCAAGGCCGGGATGAAGAAGGCGATGACGACATTGGCCTGCAGCGCCGCCTCGAACCTGGCCATGACGCCTGTCGCGAGCGCGCTCATCGCCAGGCCGACCAGCAGCCAGGGCAGGCGCCGCGCGGCGCGCCGGCCCGGCGGGTCTTCGAGCGCGTGGCGCGACCCCGCGCGCTCCTTCAGGATGCCGGCAAAGCGGTGCATGTCCTCGCGATGCTCGCGCGCCAGGACCTCGAGCAGCACGACCGGCGGAATGATTCCGACCGGCCTTCCGTCGGCATCGATGACGGGCAGCGCCGCAACCTTCGCCTCGGCCGCGACCTGGACCGCATGCTCCTGGTCGAGCTCGGGCGCGACCCGCGGCCAATCCGCGCGGATCTGCTCCCCGGCCGTGCGGGACGGCGGCGCGCGCAGCACCTGCGCCAGCTCCACCGCGCCGCGATAACGGCCGGCGGCGTCGAGCACCAGCACCAGGTCCGGGACGTCGAAGGCGCCCGCCGAAAGCCGCACGAGAACGTCGCGCACGGGCTCGGAGTCAAGCGCAGTCGGGAAGGCGGCAACGGCAAGCCGCCCGGCCGTCTCCATCGCATGAACGGACGGCGTTACTGCGGTGCGTATCGGTGTGTCGCTCATCGGCGGCTATCCTGGGCTGGAGACAACGCCAGGATGCCGCGTTTCCCCTTCTTCGGCCATCGGCTCGTGGGGAAACCACCCGGCGAGGCGCGGCCCCTTAGTTTGGCCCTATTCCCGGTCGTCGAACGGGTTGTCGGTGCGCCGCAGGTTGAGGCGGATCGGCACGCCCATGAGGTCGAAGCGCTCGCGAATGCCGTTGATCAGGTAGCGTGCATAGGCCTCCGGCAGGTCATCGGCCTTGGCGGCGAACAGCGAGAAGGTCGGCGGCCGGGTCTTGATCTGGGTCATGTAGCGCAGCTTGATGCGCCGGCCGCGCACCAGCGGCGGCGGATGCGCCACCGTCGCCGCGTCGAGATAGCGGTTGAGCTGCGCCGTCGGCACCCGCTTGTTCCATTGCGCGTAGGTCTTCAGCACCGCCGCCATCAGCCGGTCGAGGTTGCGCCCCGAGCGCGCCGAGAGGGTGACGATCGGGATCCCGGCCACCTGGGGCAGCGATTTCTCCACCCGGTCCTTCAGCTTCTTCAGCGCTTCGTTCTTGTCCTCAATCGCATCCCATTTGTTGGCGGCGATGACCAGGCCGCGGCCCTCGTCGATCACGTGGCGGGCGATGGTGAGGTCCTGCTTCTCCAGCATGTCATG
>JAEUKU010000272.1 GCA_016794075.1 Rhodospirillaceae bacterium | reverse complement strand
GATGCATTCGAGGATGCCGGCGCGGTCGATCCACGTCGTGTTCACCGGCAGATCGGCGTTGGGATAGTGATAGACCCAGTTCGGTCCCGGCGCGCAGAAGCGCCAGCCGTAGCGGTCGAGCGTCGACTTGTTGAGTTCGCGCCCGCGCAGGAGATCGTCGATGACGATGCCGAAGAAGAAATCCGGGTCCTCCGTCCCGTAGGACCACGCATAGAGCGACCGCGTCAGGTACGAGAGGATGCCCGATTTCAGCTCGCGGCCCACCGTGCCGCCGTGGCGCGCATCGGGATCGATCCAGATGCCGCCGACATAGACGCCGTTGCCCTTGAGCCCATAGGCCGCGAGCGGGATGTCATCGAAGCGGTCGCGGGCCGAGATCGGCACGCCGTGCGGATAGGGAAAGGTGAGATCCTCGTACGCCTCGCCCACCGAGCGGCCGTCGAGGTCGAGCGGGCGCGAGGCGATGGTGGCGAAGACGCGGGTGAAGTCGCTGGCCGTGATGGCGAGGCCGCGGAAGCGCGCATGGCCATAGTGATCGTGCAACGGATACCAGCCGCGATGCTCATGCGTGCGGTTGATCTCCATGAACTCGCCGTGCTCCATGATCGCGAGCGTGAGGCCCTGGTCCTCCAGGTCCTCGATGGCGCGCGCGAGCACGCCGGCAAGAAAGCGTGCGGGACCCTTCGTCAATTTGATCTCGTCAAACGCCGAACGCATCCTGATCTCTCCTGTGATGTTCCCCCGGGAGCCGGACGTGCAATCGGACGTGCCGCCGATCGTTCACCTGCCGACTCTTGTCCGCCCCGACCGCAATCCTCATTGTCCCCATTGCCCCCAATGGAAGGCAAACGATGATAGTGGAAGCTGGCAGGTCCGCAACCGGTGCCTTGTGAACATTGATGGGCAATGCCATGATTTTGCAGCTTGCACACCCGCGTGGAGTTCGGCCGCGGCGCTAGACCGTTGCGTCTCGCGCGCGAATCCGGCGCACGAGTCGTTCCATCCCCGCTTGCATAGCCGGTGAAACCTCAGGCGGAAATTCCGCCGTGGGCCTTAGGCCGGTTGGCGGAGCTGTCATTCTGTCCTGGCATTCCTTTCGCAGCATTGATGAAGCCGTGCTTGCGCCGGCCGCCGAACCCAGCGGATAGTCGCGCTGCACTGCAGTGACGACGGTGCAGCGAAGGGGCATCGGAGATGAGCAAGGCGCCGCGCGAAATGACCGCGCAAGAGCTGCATCGGGCGGCGGTTTTTTCCATCTGGCCCGAGCGCCCGGAGAGCGCCGATCCGACGCGGCACCAGGTCTGGGCCTATTGCGATCGCCTCTCCTACGCCCCCGGCGAAATTGTGCGCGTGCATGTCTCGACCACCGCCGAAAGCTTCGATCTCGAGGTCACGCGCGACGGCGCCAGACCGGAGATTGTGCTGTCGCGCGAAGGACTAAGGGGCCATGCGGCGGAGACGCCGCCGGATTGCTCGGTCAAGGGTTGCGGCTGGCCGGTGGCCTTCGAGTTCGCCCTGCCGGCGGGGTGGCCCTCGGCGGTCTACCGCCTCACCACCCGCGTCGCGGCCAGCGGCAACCTGCGCGCCAACGAGCATCACCACCTGTTCATCCTGCGCCCGCCAAGAAACCTGCCGCGCAAGCCCGATACCGCAGCGCGGCAAAAGCGCCTGCTGCTGGTCGCGGCGACGGCGACCTGGACGGCCTATAACGACTGGGGCGGGTCGAATCATTACGAGGGCATCACCGGGCCGAACGGCGACCTCTTCTCGCCGGTGCTCTCGACCCAGCGGCCCTGGGCGAAGGGCTTCGTAGTACTGCCGATCAACGCGCCGCGGGTGACGCTGAGCGAACCGCCGGCGCCGCTGGCGCCGCCGCGTTACCCGCATATGGAATGGGCGCTCCTCAACGGCTATTCGAAGAAATACGCCTCCGCCGGCTGGGCCTCCTACGACCGGCATTTCGCCCATTGGGCCGAGCGGCAGGGCTACGCGCTCGACATCTGTTCGCAGACCGACCTGCATTTGGACGCCGATCTGCTGCAGCGCTATGCTTGCGTCGCCTTCATCGGCCATTGCGAATACTGGTCCTGGCAGATGCGCGACGCGGTGGAGGCTTATGTCGAAGGCGGCGGCCGCGTCGCGCGCTTCGCCGGGAATTTCTGCTGGCAGATAAGGCTGGAAGACGAGGGCCGCACGCAGATCTGCTACAAATACCGGGCGCCGCAGGAGGACCCGGTCTACGGCACCGACCGGCAGCATTTCGCCACCAATCTGTGGGAAGCGCCGGAAGTCGGCCGGCCCGGCGCATCCACCTTCGGGCTCAACACCACCAGCGGCATCTATGTCGGCTGGGGCGGCGCCGTGCCGCGCGGCAGCGGTGGCTTCCCGATCTATCGCCCCGACCACTGGGCGTTCAAGGGCACCGGCCTCTATTACGGCGACGTGCTCGGCGCGCAATCGCGCATCTTCGGCTACGAGGTCGACGGCCTCGCCTACGAGATGCGCAACGGCCAGCCCTATCCCGCCGCCAATTCCGGCGCGCCGGCGGGCACGCAGATTCTCGCCATGGGCCAGGCGAGCCTGGTCGAGGAAGGCGAGAGCGTCGATTTCAACGACGTCTTCATCGGCCATCTCGACGTCGCCTTCATCGCCCGCACCCTGCTCGGCCGCGACGACGCGGACGCCATCGAACGCACCAAGCGCACCAACGGCATGATGGTGAACTTCGCCAGGGGCAGGGGCGAGGTCTTCCACGCCGGCAGCTGTGAATGGGTCGCCGGCCTGCTCCGCCGCGATCCGATGGTGGAGCGGGTGACGCGGAACGTGATCGACAAGTATCTGGAAGACGGTGCGGCGTAGGCACCCTACTCTCAGTCGTCATCCCGGCCGACCCTCGGGCTTGACCCAAGGGGAGCGCCGGGATCCACCACGCCGTCGCAAGGGCGGTCGCAGCAACACACATCCTCACCATAGCCCATGCGACGGCCCGGTGGATCCCGGGGCGAGCCCGGGATGACGGGCGAAGATGCGGCAGTATCGCGCGAAGCCGGTAGCGTTACCTACGCCCTCCACAGCACCGGAAACCAATCCGCGCGCAGCCTCTGCCCCGCCTGCATCCCGTGGCCCGGAAAGGGCGGCGAGGTGCGGCCGGGGCGTTCGACGTAGCGCGCGTCGTCGCCGACGAAGCGCAGCGAGAAGGCGCGGCGGCGGCGCTCCGTAGTGTTGCCGCGCGCGCCATGCAGGGTGCGGTAGTGGAAGGCGACCGCGTCGCCCGGCTGCATCGCCCATTCGAGTACGCGGTATGTGTCGCCCTCCGCGTCGGGATCGGGGATCGGCAGGTAGTCTTCGCTGGCGGCGTAGAAATTCTGCTCCGAGAGCCAGCGCACCGGCAGCACCAGCTTGGGCCAGAGATGCGAGCCGGCGACGCAGCGGAGCGTCGCGTCCTCCACCGCATCGACGGGAACCCAGAAGCTCAAGGTCTGCGCCCCGTCGACGAAATAATAGGGCGCGTCCTGGTGCCAGGGCGTCGCCTTGGTGGTGCCCGGCTCCTTCACCAGGACGTGGTCGTGGAACAGCTGCGCCGTCGCGGACTGCATGAGGCGCGCGGCGGCCTCGGCCGCCGGAGAGTTCCTGGCGAATTCGACGAATTCCGGAATGCGCTGCCAGTTGCAGTAATCGTCGAAGAAGCGCCCGCTCTCCCCCGGCTTCAGGTTCTCCGCCGCGTAGGGGCCGGGCTCCCGCATGTTGCGTTCGATCCCCGCGGCCAGGGGTGCGACCCAGTCCTTGAACAGGCCGGGCAGGAAGACGGCGCCGTCACTGGCGAAGGAGTCGATCTGGTCTTGCGTGATCATGTGCGCTCGAGAAGGTTTCGGGCATGGTGGCCGAGCGCGGCCCTTGCCGCAAGGCGCGCTTTGGCCGCATCTTTGCGCCGGGGGAGCAACGCAGACGCATGACCGACACATCCGTTTTCGCGCCCGGCCTCTTCGCCGGCCGGCACATCCTGATAACCGGCGGCGCGACCGGCATCGGCTTCGGCATCGCCGAGGAGCTGGGCCGGCTCGGCGCGCGGGTCACCATCGCCTCCCGCGATACCGCGCGGCTGGATGCGGCGGTGACGCGTCTCCACGCCGCCGGCATCGACGCAAAGGCGCGGCAGCTGAACATCCGCGACAACGCCGCCGTGGAAGCGATCTTCGCCGATCTCGCCAGCGCGGACGATCTGCCCGACGCACTCGTCAACAATGCCGGCGGGCAGTTCTCCGCGCCGGCGCTGGAAACCTCGGCCAGCGGCTTCCGCGCCATCCTCGATCTCAACCTGCAGGGCACCTGGCAGATGTGCCGGGCCTACGGCGCCGCTCTGGTCGCGGCGAAGAAGCCCGGGCGCATCGTCAACATCGTCTTCGCCCATTGCGGCGCCATGCCGGATTTCGCCGCCGCCGCGGCGGCGCGCGCCGGCATGGTCAACCTGACCCGGACCCTGGCGCTGGAATGGGGCCGGCACAGCATCCTAGTCAACGCGATCGGCCCGGGCACCATTGCGACCGAGGCCCTCGGGCAATACGAGAACGCCGAGGAGTGGCGGCGCGCGGTGGCGAAGCAGCCGGTGCCGCGCCTCGGCACGCCGCGCGACGTGGCGCTCGCCGCCGCCTACCTGCTGTCGCCCGCCGGCGATTTCGTCACCGGCACGCTGCTGCG
>JAEUKU010000246.1 GCA_016794075.1 Rhodospirillaceae bacterium | reverse complement strand
TCGCCGGGCGCGCCTTCACGCTGCGCTTCGTGCCGATGCGCGAGGATCTGGCGACGCCGGCCTCATGGTCCTCGCCGCGTTCCACGCGCGGAGCCATCGAGGAGATGCCGGCGGGCTGCATCGCGGTGATCGATGCGATGGGCGTGACGGAAGCGGGCGTGTTCGGCGACATCCTGGCCCAGCGCATGGCGGTGCGGAATGTCGCCGGCCTGGTCACCGACGGCGCGCTGCGCGACGTGGCGGGCGTGCTGGAGACGGGCTTGCCGGTCTGGTGCGCGGGGGCGGCGGCGCCGGCATCCGTCGCCGGGCTCACCTTCGTCGGCTGGCAGGAACCCATCGGCTGCGGCGGCTGCGCGATCTATCCGAATGACATGATCGTCGCCGATGGCGACGGCGCGGTGGTCATTCCCGCGGCACTCGCCGAAGAGGTGGCGAAGCTCGGCGCCGAGCAGGAAGCGCTCGAAGCCTGGCTGATGGACGAGGTGAAGGCCGGCCGTGCGCTCCCCGGCCTCTATCCGCCGAACGAAGAGACGCTGGCGCGCTACCATGCGCGCAAGAAGGGCTGAGGGCCACCGGCTCTAAGCCGCCGCCTTCTTCCGCGCGCCGGCCAGCGCCCGCGTCATGTGATCGAGCAGCGCATCGAGGCCGAGGCCGGCGCCGAGCTCCCGCGCGCGGGCGAGCGCGCTCTCGACCGCGGCGAGATCGCCGGACTTGAAGCCCTGCGCCGCATCGCTGAAGGCGGCGAGCAGCGCCTCGGCCTGCGGCGCCCTGGCGACGTCCGGCCCGCCGATGAGGGCGAAGAGCCTGGCCGGCCTGGTCTTCCCCTTGACCTGGATGTCGCCGATGGGAATCGCGGCGAAATCGGGCGCGGCGGCGCGGGTCTGCTCGCCGATCAGGATGTCGACGCCGAAACTCTTGCTCACCCCCTCGATGCGCGAGGCGAGATTCACGTTGTCGCCGATGACCGAGTAGTTGAGCCGCTGCCGCGCGCCGAGGTTGCCGACCATGGCCGGGCCGGAATTGAGGCCGATGCCGATCATGATCGGCTGATGCTCCTGTCCGGCCTTGGCCGCCTGCTCCGCCAGCTGCGCGTTGAGCAGGGCCAGGCGCCGGCGCATCTCCAGCGTCGCCTTGCAGGCGAGCTCGGCATGGTCGGGCTCGTCCAGCGGCGCGTTCCAGAACGCCATGATGGAATCGCCGATATACTTGTCGATGGTGCCGTCATTCTCCAGCACCGCCTCGGTCATCGGCGTCAGGAAATCGTTGAGCAAGGCGGTCAGCGCCGAGGCCTCCATCCTCTCCGATATGGTGGTGAAATCGCGGATGTCGCAGAACATGATGGTGAGGTCGCGCACCTCGCCGCCCAGCTTCAGCAGGCCCGGATTGGCGACCAGCCGCTTCACCATCGCCGGCGCCAGGTAATGGCTGAAGGTCTCGCGGATGCGCTTGCGCTCGAGGTCGGAGCGGCGGAAGGACAGCAGCACGCCGGTGGTGAAGACGGCGAGCGCGCCGGCTGATGGATAGGCCGGGTCGAACAGCCAGCCGCGGTCGAGGAAGGCCCACCAGCCGAAGGCGATCGCCGCGAGGATGCTGGCGCCGCCGAGGATGGCGCTGCCGATGGCGCCGAGCCGCGGCATCAGCGACACCAGCGCGAGCCCCAGCACCAGCAGCACCGCCAGCTCCAGCTCAGTCGCCCAGAGCGGCCGCTCGAGAAAGTCGCCGCTCAGGATCTGCTCGACGATCTGGGCATGGATCTCGACGCCCGGCACTGCGCTGGTGTTGGGCGTGGTCCGCAGGTCCTTCAGCCCCGGCGCGCTGGTGCCGATGAAGACGATCTGGCCGCCGAGATCGGCTTCGCCGGCCAGCACCTGCCACGCCGGCACGAAGCGCTCCGGCTGGTGGCCGGTGTCGCGCAGCCAGACCTGCGCCCTGGGGTCGGTCTTGATCGGCAGGTTGCTGGCCTTGCCCACGGCGAAGCCGACGATGCCGTCGCGCCAGCCGACCAGCCAGGTGCCCTGCGCCCCGCTCGCCTTGATCACATAGTTCTTCTCGCCCAGCGCCACGCGCAGCGCCTCGGCGGCGAGGCTGGGATAGATGGTGTCGCCGCCCTTCACCAGCAGCGGCACCCGCCGCACCACACCGTCGCGATCGTAAACCGTGTTGATGTTGCCGATGCCGGCGGCCGCCTGCTGCAGCGGCGGCAGACTGGCGATGGCGCCTTCATAGGACACCAGGTAATCGGCCGGATCGATGCCTTGCCCTTTGATCTTCGAGACGCCTGCCTTGCGCACCAGCGGATAGTTGGTGCTGGTGTCGCTCATCGACACGCCGATGACGACGCGGCCGCGCGCCATCTCCTCGGCCAGGATGTCGTCCGGGCTCTTGATCCGCTTCTCGAGCTCGGCCACCAGCGGATCGCTCGCCGACAGGCCCCAGCCCGGCATCACCAGGGCGGGCGCGGTCCGATCGGGTTCGGCATAGACGATATCGAGCGCGACCGCCGCAACCCCTTGTTCGCGCAGCTTGGCGAGCAATTCGGCCATCACACTGCGCGGCCAGGGCCACTGGCCGAGCCGCGCGAGGCTCTCGTCGTCGATGTCGACCACCTTTACCGGCGCCGGCTTGAATTCGCGGGGCGCCGCGCGCTGGTACTGGTCGAAGACGAGCGCGCGCAGATCCTCCAGCACCGGCGGATCATAGGCGCGCAACGCCAGCGCCAAAGCGAGCACGAGCGAGGCCAGCGCTGGTTGCAGCCATTTGTTCATGCGCCGAAAACTGGCCCCCGTTAACGCTGATTTGGGATGACGATCCCAGGAAGCTGCCGCCAATCCCGCTGGCGGGCTGTGTCCGCTCTCACACAGCCGTGCCGATCCTAGCGGATTCGACTCGAATTGTATTGACCGCCGCCGATGCCGGGCAGACTGTTTGGTCTCCAACAGCACACCGACAGGAGGGCCCCATGCTGCGCATGGCTTGTCGCGTTTGCGTGATGTCCGCTTTGGGGGCGCTGGCGTCGTTCGATGCCGGCGCGGCGGGCATTGCGACCGTGACCGACGTGACCAACCAGGGCTTCCGCAAGCCGCCTGGTGCGAATGAGCTGCCCGTGGTACCGGCCGACGAACTGGTGCCGGAAGAAGCTTTGCGCACCGGAGAAGAATCCACCATCCAGGTGAAATTCGTCGACGGCTCGGAGCTCAGCGTCGAATCGCTGAGCGAGGTGGTGCTGTCCGATTACGTCTTCGACCCGGAAGCAGCCGCCAGCAGCGGCATCATCAACCTCAATGCCGGGCTGTTCCGCTTCAGCTCCGCGGATTTGCCGGATTCCGGCCTGCAGCTGAAGACGCCGGTCGCCACCATCGGCATCCGCGGCACCGAGTTCCTGGTCACCGTCACCGACAAAGCCACCATCGTCGACATCGTCGACGGCGCCGTGCATGTCGCCCCGGTCGGGGATGGCCAGGCGATCACCTGCGAAGGCGGCCAGAGCATCCTGGTGGCCGGGCCGGACGAGGATGCGATCTGCGACGATTTCGGGGCCTTCTCCACCGCGGCGGGCGAGGAGCCGACGCAGGAGGCCAGCCTCGATCCCGCCGGCGAATCCAAGGGCGCACCGGAGCCCAAGTCGCGTGATGGCGGCGGCTCCGGCGGTGGGGGCTCGGGCGGTGGTGATCCGGGCGGTGGTGATCCGGGCGGTGGTGATCCGGGCGGCGGCGATCCGGGCGGCGGCGATCCGGGTGGCGGTGATCCGGGTGGCGGTGATCCGGGTGGCGGCGATCCGGGCGGCGGCGATCCGGGCGGCGGTGATCCGGGCGGCGGTGACCCAGGCGGCGGCGGTCCGGGCAATCACTCCGGCCTTGGCGACGGCACCAATCCCGGCAAGGGCCATGGCAATGGCGGCGGGAATGGGAACGGGAATGGCAATGGCAACGGGAATGGTGGGGCCGGCAATGGCGGCACCAACAATCCGGGCGGCGGAAAGAAATAGCCGCGCGATCCCGGCCTGGGTCCTGTGATGTGCTTCACAAAAGAGCGGGGTTGGTGATTAACCAAACGCACCGACACCCGGATTTGTATCACAGTTTAATACAATCTTATTGACCCCGCCCGGGCCGGAAGCAGACAATCCGGTCCACCGCAGCAGGCCCGACCGAGGGCTGCCGCCGGTTCCAAGGGTCGGGACAGGGGGCAGGTCGGGGAGTGGCAGCGGGGCTTGCCCAAGGGCTGGATCGGGCGTCGGATCGGGGTTTCTTCTGGCGCTATCGACGGGTTTCCCGGCATTTGGACAGGTCCCGAGGACAACTCTCTCATTTCGCCCTTGTATCGGAATCGCGGCTTGCGTTATGCGCACGCGGCGACGGGGCATGCACGGGACTACGCGTTTGGCCGAACCGGCACGACAGGATGGCGGGCGGCATCGACCTGACTGGGTCGCGAGTGGGGACAGAACTCCGTGGGGCAAGCGGACCTCGATACCTTGCGCCGGACCGAACGGATGGCCGGCGGGGGACCGGGCGCGGGCCGAACACGAAACGGGTGAAAGCGATTGGAGGCCTTCATGAAGAGGCGATTGGGCTATCAACTTTGTACCGTGATCGCGGCGATGACCGCGCTCGCGGGCGCCGCGCAGGCGGCGGGTATTGCGACGATTTTGGACGTGGTGAACGAGGGCTACCGCACGCCGCCCGGCGCCGGCGAGACCTCGGCCAAGCCGGCCGACGAGCTGGTGCAGAACGAGGCCTTGCGCACCGAGAAGGAATCCACCATCGCGGTCCGCTTCGTCGACGGCTCGGA
>JAEUKU010000235.1 GCA_016794075.1 Rhodospirillaceae bacterium | reverse complement strand
CAACATCGTCCCCGGCCTGATGGGCGTCGTCCTCACCATGACCATGGTGATGATGACCGGCCTCGCCATGACGCGGGAGCAGGAGCGCGGCACGATGGAGAATTTGCTCGCCATGCCGATCCGCCCGCTCGAGGTGATGCTAGGCAAGATCACGCCTTACATCTTCGTCGGCTACGTCCAGGTCGTGATCATCATCCTCGCCGCGCACCTGCTGTTCGACGTGCCGGTGCTGGGATCATTGCCGCTGCTGATGGGGGCGGCGATCTTCTTCATCGCCGCCAATCTCGCAATCGGCTTCACCTTCTCGACCCTCGCCAAGAGCCAGATGCAGGCGATGCAGCTCTCCTTCTTCTATTTCCTGCCCTCGCTGCTCTTGAGCGGCTTCATGTTCCCCTTCCGCGGCATGCCGGTCTGGGCGCAATGGATCGGCGAGGTCCTGCCGTTGACCCATTTCCAGCGCATCGTCCGCGGCATCATGCTGAAGGGCAGCGCGCCCTATGAGGTGTGGCCCAGCCTGTGGCCGATCATCGCCTTCATGATGGCGGCGATGGTGCTGGCGATGCTGCGGTATCGGAGGACGGTGGCTTAGCAATCCCCTCCCCCGAGGCGGGGGAGGGTCAGGGTGGGGGCGACGGCGCCCGCCACACACGCGAACCTTCGCCCGAGAGAACAACCCCCGCCCTATCCCTCCCCCAGCTTGGGGGAGGGGACTTTAGCGAGTCCTTGTCTAAGCCAGCTTGTCCCCGCCGCGTTCCTTGAAGAACGAGTCCGAATAGGGATACCACCAGCCCTGCAGCTCGGCCTTAGGGTCGAGCATCACCATCTTGGGCTGGCGGAAGGCGTTGAGGCCCAGGCGGCTCAGCGATCGGCCCAGCCCGCTCGCCTTCCAGCCGCCGAAGGGCAGCGCGTCGTTGTCGCCGAGCACGTTGTTGACCCAGACCATCCCGCATTCCAGGTGCTCGGTCGCGGCCATCGCCTCGTCGAGCTTGTTGGTGTAGATCGCGGCGCCCAGGCCGTAGCGCGAGGCATTCGCCAAGCCGATGGCTTCGTCGAGGCTCTTCACCTTGAGCACCGGCGCAACCGGGCCGAACAGCTCCGCGCGCACGATGGCCATGTCCGGCGTCACGCCGGTCAGCACCGTGGGCTCGTAATACCAGCCGACATTGCGGCCCTTGGGAATCCCACCGCCGCAGGCGACCTTGGCACCCTGCGCCACCGCCTGGTCGACCAGGCGCATCACCTTGTCGCGCGCCGCCTGGCTCACCAGCGGGCCGATCTCCACGTTGGTCAGGCCCGGCCCGACGCGCAGTTCCCTGGTCCGCGCCATCAGCCGGTCGACGAAGGCATCGTGGATCATCTCATGCACCAGCACGCGCTCGGTCGCGGTGCAGACCTGGCCCGACAGATGGAACGCCGCCGTGACCGCCGCGGCGGCGGCCACGTCCGGATCGGCGCTGTCCATGACGATCAGCGGATCGCTGCCGCCCGCCTCGATCACGCAGGGCTTCAGCCGCTCGCCGCAGGCGGCGGCCACCTTCTGCCCGGCCTCGACGCTGCCGGTGAAGGCGACCACCTTCACCCGCTCGTCGGCGATCAGCGCCTGCGCGGTCTCGGCGCCGCCGGTGACGCAGGAGACGAGACCCGCCGGCAGGCCGGCGAAATGCTCCATGAACTTGAGCGTGCAGAGTGACGTCGCCGGCGCCGGCTTGATCACCACCGCGTTGCCGACCGCGAGCGAGGCGGCGACGGTGAAGGCCATCAGCACGATGGGGAAGTTGAAGGGCAGGATGTGGGCACTGATCCCGTAGGGGAAATACTTGGCATATTGCAGCGATCCCGGCGCGGTCGGCCCGGCCAGGAAGCCGCCATCGTCACGCGCGACCTCGGCGTAGTAGCGGAAGATCGAGCCGACATTCATCAGCTCGCCCACGGCCTCGCTGTAGGGTTTGCCCATTTCGAGCGTCATCAATCGGGCAATCTCGCCCTGGGCGCCCTTCTCCATCGCGTCGGCGATTCGATGCAAGGCGGCGGCGCGGCTCTTGCCGTCGACCATCGCCCAGCCGCGCTGCGCCACCACGGCCGCTTCCAACGCCGCGTCGATCTGCGCCGCGCCGCAGAGCGAGATGCGGCCCACCAGCGAGAGATCGGCGGGGTTGATCACGTCCTGCAGGCTGGCGCCCGGCGCGTGATGGAACGCGCCACCGGTATAGATGTGCCCGGCGGAAGGATCGAAGCTCATCGGATCATGTAGACCTTGCGCACGGTTTCATGCACCCGGCAGGTGCCTTTCCAATCTTGCGGGAAGAAGGCGATGGTGTCAGGCCGGATCTCGATCACTTCGCCGGATTCGTGCGTGTAGGTGCAGCGCCCCAAGAGGAAGTGGCAGAACTCGTCGCGCGTCACGTGGCAGTTCCAGAAACCGGGCGTGCAGACCCAGATGCCGGTCTCGTTCTCGCCATTCGGCCCCTTGTGCAGCAGCACGCCGGAGGTGTACGAAGCGCCCTCGATCATGGTCGGGATCACGCCCCAATCCTTGAGCTCGGTTACGGTCTTCGGGTCGTAGAGAACAGGCGTTTTCATAACTCGTCACTCCAACTGAATTCAGCGCAGCATGTAGACGTTGCGCAAAGTCTCGTGCACCACGCAGGTGCCCTTCCACCCGGCATTGAAATGCACGCAGGTGCCGGGCCGCACCTCGATCACCTCGCCGTCGTCGCGAGTGTAGGTGGCGCGGCCGGCGATGAAATGGCAGAACTCGTCGCGCGGGATCGACAAAGGCCAGGCGCCCGGCGTCACCACCCATAGCCCCGTTTCCGGCTCGTTGTTCGGGCCCTTGAACAGCAGGCGGCCGCTCGACTTGGACGGGCCGGCGGTGCAATCCGGCTGCACGCCCCAATCGGCGAGGTCGTTGAAGGTGAGCGCATTGTAGATGTGCGGCGCCGAGGATCTCTGCGTGTCGGTCACGGCTTGAAGCTCCCCGTGGTCGCGATCTCGACCAGGATGTTGGCCGCCTTTACCGTGCCCTTGGCCGATTGCATGTGCTTCGCGACCTCGGCCAGGCGCTTCTTCATGCCCTGGTCGGAGATGAGCCGCGCGATCATGCCGCTCAGCTGCTCGTCGGTCCAGGTGTAGCGCGGCAGCTGGTCGCCATATCCGGTGTCGTGGATGCGCGCGGCGTTGTCCAGTCCGTCCCAGCAGAACGGCATGATGATGGCCGGCTTGCCGAAGAACAAAGCCTCGTTGAACGAGTTGTTGCCGCCGTGATGGATGAACAGCGACACGTGCGGAATGACCGCCGGCTGCGGGAACCACGACTCCAGGTGTACGTTGCCGGGCACGTCCTTGTATTCGCCGATATAGTCGCCGACATTCATCAGGAAGCGATAGGGCAGCCTGGCGAAGAGCGCGATCATGCGCTGGTAGAGCTCGACATCGGCAGCGCCCAGCGAGCCGTAGCTGACATAGATCAGCGGCTTGTCGTTGTTGGCCTTGAACTGCGGCACCTCATACTTGCCCTCGTCGCGCACGCAGCCCTCCAGATACTGGAAGCGCTTCGGGTCCAGCGGATGGCGGCGCTTGAAG
>JAEUKU010000161.1 GCA_016794075.1 Rhodospirillaceae bacterium | reverse complement strand
TTCCGCCATGCGGACGGGGTCGCGCACCTCTTCCTGGTAGCAGACCATGTCGCGGAACAGCGCCATCTGCTCGACTTCCTGGAAGCCGCCCTGGCCGATGGTGCGGTTCGCCGCCTGCGGCGTCACCAGCAGCATCGGCGTATGGTTCCAATAGGCGGTCTTGACCGCGGTGACGAAGCCGGTGACGCCGGGGCCGTTCTGGGCGATGGCCATCGCCATCTTCCCCGTCGCGCGGGTGAAGCCGTCGCACATCAGGCCGCCATTGGTCTCATGCGCCACGTCCCAGAAGGTGATGCCGGCCTTGGGGAACAGGTCGGAGACCGGCATGAACGCCGAGCCGATGATGCCGAAGGCATGCTCGATGCCGTGCATCTGCAGCACCTTCACGAAGGCTTCTTCCGTGGTCATTTTCATGGCTAGCGATCCCTCAAGTCAGCGATTGGTCCGGCGCGCCGGAAACGGTTCCCGCTGCCGGAAGCGGCTCCCGGCAGGTGCGATGCGGCGGACTCTGCCATGGGGCCAGGGACGCCGCCAACGGCCAGTCCTGGGCGACCGACTGGGCCAGAGTGGCGCCGCTACGCCAGCTTCCCGGTCAGGAACAGCGAGACGCTGATGCCGCCATGGGAAATTGGACTTGGGGGCGGGGCGAAGGGCAGGCCGGTCGCGGCGGCGAGCTCGGCATCGTTGGTGATGATGCCGACGCGCCAGCCCTGGAAGCGCGTGCGCAGGGTCTGGCCCAGCGCCCGGTAGAGCGGGGCGAGGCGCTTCTTGTCGCCGATGCGGGCGCCGTAGGGCGGGTTGCAGATGACGAGGCCGGGCGGCCCATCCGGGCGGGTGAGCTCGCCGACCGATTGCTGGCGGAACTCGGTCCAGTCGGCGACGCCGGCGCGCGCCGCGTTGTCGCGCGCCATCCGGATGGCGCCGGCATCGTGGTCGCTGCCGTGGAAGCGGAAGACGGGCGCCGCGGCGACGCCGGCGGCGCGCGACTTCTCCCAGGCGGCGGCGTCGAAGGTTGCCAGAAGCTCGAAGGCGAAATGCCGCGAGCGGCCGGGCTTGAGGCCGGCCGCGATCTCCGCCGCCTCGATCACGAAGGTGCCGGAGCCGCACATCGGGTCGAGCACCGGCTCGTTGCCCTGATAGCCGCATTGGCGCAGGAACAGCGCAGCTAGGTTCTCCCGCATCGGCGCCTTGGCGATCGCTTCCTTGTGGCCGCGCTTGTGCAGCGATTCGCCGGAGGTGTCGATGCTGATGGTGCAGAGATCGTCGTCGATCCGCGCCTTGACGCAGACCTCCGCGTCCTCGGAGAGCGTCGCGCCCAGCTCTTCCCTGATCGCGGTGGCGATGCGCTGCGCCGCTGCGCCCTGGTGATAGATGCGGGATCTCCGGCAGGAAGCCTCGACGCGGAAAGCCACGTCGCGGCGCAGGAATTCCGCCCACGGGACCTTGCGTGCGCGCTTGTCGAGCTGCGCCAGGTGCAGGGCGCGGAATTCGGCGATCCGCGCCAGGATCCGCGCCGCGCCGCGGATCTCCAGGCTGGCACGCCAGATCTCGGGCCAGCCGCCCTGGACGGTAACCCCGCCCTTGACCGCCTTGGGCGCCTTGAAGCCCTTCTCCCGCGCCTCGGCACAAAGCAGGGATTCGAGGCCCGGGGCAGTGACCAGAAAGATCTCAAAATCCGGCGGCGCGTTCATCCGGCCTACATATCGTGTGGTATGGCTGTTTTCGATAACTTTCTCCGCAAGCCGCTTTCCGGGCCGCTTTGGCGCGGGAAGGGCGCGCCAACGCTCTTGGTTTCTGGCATGCTCACCGGATGCCGGCTCTATCGATAGGATCGCTCCGCATGTCGCCCGTGACCTCGCTGCTCGCCGAAGTGCCATTGTTCCAGCTGCTGGACGCGGATGAGCGCGCCGCGCTCGCGCAGATGATGGAACTTGCCAGCTTCCCCGCCGGGCATGGGATCTTCCAGGAAGGCGAGCCGGGCGACCGCATGTATGTCGTCTGCTCCGGCACGGTCGAGCTGGCGACGACCGACAAGTTCGGCCAGAAGCTTGTGCTGACGACGGCCGGGCGCGGCGACCTGTTCGGCGAACTGGCGCTGCTCGACCATGGCGGCCGCACGGCCCGGGCCACGGTGCTCGAGGATGCCGAACTGCTGGTCCTCGACCGCGCCGCGCTCATCGACTTCATCCGCCGCCGGCCCGATGCGGCGCTCGACATGATGAGCGTCATGAGCGGCCGCATGCGGGAGACTACCAACCGGCTGCGCCAGGCGGCGACCCGCAACGCCAATGCGGAGATGGAAGAGCAGCTGACGGTGCTGGAGCGCGTCACCGACGCCATCGCCGCCTTCAGCGGCAGCCTGGCCTTTCTCGCGCTCCACGCCGTCTGGTTCCTGGTCTGGATCGGGCTCAACACCATTCCCGGCCTGCCGGCCTTCGACCCGTTCCCCTTCGGCCTGTTGACCATGTGCGTCTCGCTCGAGGCGATCTTCCTGTCGGTGATCGTGCTGCTGAGCCAGAACCGCCAATCGGTCAAGGACCGCATCCGCGCCGACGTCGACTATGAGGTCAACCTGAAAGCCGAGCTCGAGGTCTCCCACCTGCACGCGAAGGTGGACCAACTGCACGCCGTGCTGCTCAGCCGCCTGCACCACATCGAGGCGCGCCTGCCGCGCTGAGCGCGCAACACTGACCGGGATGGGCGCCGCAGTGGCGCTCTGGGGCGCTTTGGGCCGCTTCCGGCGTCAGTTCCGCGCGTGCAGCCAGCCCGGCAGGAAGCGATATGGGTCCATGCCGTCCCGGCTGAACGGGATTCCGGCGGCTTCCATCTCGCCCTGCAGGCGGCCGGATTTCCAGCCGTCGAACAGATCGGTGCATCCGCCGACATGCTGGCCGCCGATGAAGATCTGCGGAATGGTCCGCAGGCCCGTCTCGGCGTTCAGCGCCGCGCGGATCTTTCCGCCCCAATCGTCCTTCTGATACGCAACCGAATCGAGGTCGATGGACCGGTATGCAATTCCGTGGTGCTTGAACATCTTGCGGACGGACCAGCAGAACTCGCACCATTCCAACGCGAACATGACGACGGGATTAGCCGGATCTCGGATCGCGGACGTCACGAATTCGGCGGCTTCCGGCAGGACCACGGGCTGCTCCACGGGAGCGGTCGGCGGCTTTGGCGGAGCGCCCGCCGGGCTGTCGAACCTTCCGAACGGGGTGGAGCGGGAGATCGCATATTCCTCCTCGGTCATGTCGACGGGCACGTCGGCGAAGAGTGGCGTGCTGAGATAGCGTTCGCCGGTGTCGGGCAGCATGCAGAGGAGTCTGCTGCCTTTCGGCGCGCGGCGCGCCACGGCGATGGCGGCGGCCAGGGTCGCTCCCGCGGTCGTGCCGGCCAGGATGCCCTCGTATCGCGCCAGGTCGCGGGCGGCGGCGAGAGCATCGTTGCCTGCCACCGGCGCGATCTCGTCGATGAGGCCGAGATCGACGGTATCCTCCACCAGCTTGCTGATGAAGTCCGGCGTCCAACCCTGCATCAGATGCGGCCGGAAGGCCGGATGGGCTCCGGCTTCGACGCCGTCGCCGCTCCGCTTCGACCGGATGCCGCTTCCAAGCAGCGGCGAATTGTCCGGCTCGGCGACCACGATCCTGGTATCGGGCCGCGCGGCCTTCAGGGTCCGCGCGACGCCCTTCAGCGTCCCACCCGTGCCATAGCCCGTGACCCAGAAATCGAGCCGCTCGCCCTCGAAGTCGGCCAGGATCTCCTTGGCCGTCGTCCGCGCATGCATCTCGGCGTTGGCTTCGTTGTCGAACTGCCGGGTCAGGAACCAGCCATGGGTATTGGCAAGCTCGACTGCCTTGGCCAGCATGCCGCTGCCCCGTTCGGCGGCCGGCGTCAGCACCACCTTGGCGCCGAGGAAGCGCATCAGCTTCCGCCGCTCCACGCTGAAGTTCTCGGCCATCACGGCGACGAAGGGATAGCCGCGCTGCGCGCACACCATGGCCAGGCTGATGCCAGTATTGCCGCTGGTTGCTTCGATGACGGTCTGGCCCGGCTTCAACAGGCCCTTCTGTTCGGCATCCTCGATCGCTGCCAGGGCGAACCTGTCCTTGACCGAGCCCATCGGGTTGAAGGCCTCGATCTTGACAAAGATCTCGACACCCTCGGGCGCCAACCGTGACAGCTTCACGACCGGCGTCCGACCGATGGTCTCCGTGATGTTCTGAAATTTCCGCAGCATAGCTAGGCCCTTCCGCAACGTGGCGCCGGCCCTCGGGATGCAGGGGCCGGCGCGCAGCGCTTATTCAGTGACGACTTCTCCGGACCCGCCGAATTCCTTCGGGAAGTCCTTCAACTTCGGCAAGCCGTCCTTCATCCGCAAGACAGTTTCGCCGTAATTCACATGGACGCCGGGCTTGAAGTCCAGCTTGGGCAGCATGGCCGCGAACACGTCGACCAGGCCGAGCCCCGGATGGTCGGTCAGCACATGGCCGCCGCATTTGGTGCAGAACTTCCGCGTGCTGCCGGGAGTCTTGTTGTAGCTGGCGAGGTTCTTGTCGCCCTTGGTCACCTTGACCGTGTCCGGCTGCCAAAGCGTGAAGGCATTGACGGGCGACGCGGACCATTCCCGGCAGGAAGCGCAATGGCAATATCCCATCGCCGCGGGCTGCCCGGTCACCTCGATTTCCACCGAGCCGCAGAAGCATTTTCCAGACTGAACAGAATTGGACATAGTCTCATTCCTCACAATGATTGCCGGCCGGCTTGGGGCGCGGCCCTAACATCCTGGCGTCGGGCCGAGGCTATTGACGGCCGGCAGGTGGGCGAATCACCGATCGCTAACCCGCCACCGTCGCGTCTGGCACCACGCTCGGACGGCCGGCACGTTATGTGGGCCGGACCGGCCGCGCATCGGGAGACTTCCCTATTTTTCGCCCGGGAGGGCGGGTCGTCGTCAGCGCCCCGGCTATCGGGCGCGCCGCACCCGGGCCGTGCTAAGCCGTTGCCGGCGTTGAATATCTGCAACCGCGGGGTGGCGGCGCCGGCGCGGGTGAGCCGCGCCATCAGGCCAGCGTATAGGCCGTCTTCACCGTGCTGTAGAACTCGGCGGCGTAGCGGCCCTGCTCGCGCGGGCCATAGGACGAGCCCTTGCGCCCGCCGAACGGCACGTGGAAATCGACGCCGGCGGTCGGCAGGTTCACCATCACCATGCCGGCCTCGGCATTGCGCTTGAAGTGGGTCGCGTGCTTCAGGCTCGTGGTGGCGATGCCGGCGGAGAGGCCGAAGGGCGTGTCGTTGGCCACCGCCAGCGCTTCCTCGTAGGTCTTGACCCTGATGACGGACGCGACCGGGCCGAAGATCTCCTCGCGCGAGATGCGCATCTGGTTCGTGGCCTCGGTGAACAGCGCGGGCTGCAGATAGAAGCCAGGCGTGTCGCGCTTCAGCTCTTCGCCGCCGAAGGCGAGCTTGGCGCCTTCCTGCTTGCCGATCATGATGTAATCCGTGTCCTGCTTCAGCTGGCTGGCATCGACGACGGGGCCGATATGGGTGCCCGCCTTCAGCGCGTCGTCGACCACCAGGCCCTTGAGGCGCTCGGTCATCGCGGCCACGAATTTGTCATGGATCCCCTCGGTCACGATGAGCCGCGAGGAAGCCGTGCAACGCTGGCCGGTCGAGAAGAAGGCGCCGTTGACCGCGGCCTCGACCGCGATTCCGAGATCGGCGTCGTCGAGCACCACGAAGGGATTCTTGCCGCCCATCTCGAGCTGGAACTTGCGCCCGACCGCGACCGAGGCCTCCGCCACGCGCTTGCCGGTGGCGACCGAGCCGGTGAAGGTGATGGCGTTGACGTCCTTGCTGTCGAGGATGGCCTGGCCGACCACCGAGCCCTTGCCCATGACCAGGTTCAAGACACCCTTGGGCAGGCCGGCGCGGTGCAGGATGTCGACGATGGCCCAGGAGCAGCCCGGCACCAGATCGGCGGGCTTCATGACCACGGTGTTGCCCCAGGCCAGGGCCGGGGCAATTTTCCAGGCCGGGATGGCGATGGGGAAGTTCCAGGGCGTGATGATGCCGATGACGCCGACCGCCTCGCGGGTGACCTCGACGCCGATATTGGGACGGACGGAGGGCACCGTCTCGCCGGTGAGCCGCAGGCATTCGCCGGCGAAGAAATCGAACACCTGCGCGGCGCGGATGGTCTCGCCGATGCCTTCGGCGAGCGTCTTGCCCTCTTCGCGCGACAGCAGGCGGCCGAGCTCGTCCTTGCGCGCCAGGATCTCGTCGGCGGTCTTTCTCAGAATCGCGTGGCGCTCCAGCAGCCCCGAGCGCGACCAGGCGGGGAAGGAGGCCTTGGCCGCGGCGATGGCGTTCAGCGTGTCATCCTTGGAGGCACGCGCGTATTGGCCGACGACGTCCTTGGTGTTCGACGGGTTGATGTTGTCGGCGCCGGCGCCGCCGACCCATTCGCCGGCGATCAGATTCTGGTGCAGCATGCTGTCCTCTAGGATGGCTCTTGGGGTGACTTTGGGTGTCCAGGCCGCGCATATAAGCGCAGGCGCGCGCACGGCGGCAAGGCCTTGCCGTTGGCGCTGGAACGGAAATGACGCGCCCCGCCCAGGTTGAGGGTGGCCTGGGAGTCAGCCTGGGACCTGGCCGCCTGGACTATGCGCCGTCCGGATCGGCGCCCTTGCCGCGGACGGCCAGGCTCAGTGCCTCGGCCAGCTCTGCCACGCTGTAGTGCGACAGGCTGGGATTGGTGGGAACACCCGGGATGGCCCGGCCACCCTCGCTCGGCTTTCGGCACTTGCGGCCCAGGCATTTGAGCAGAGCCGGCAGGTCGAAGCCGAGCGCCTGCAGCCGCTTGGCGAACTCGCCGTCGATGGCGCCGGTGCGGCGCAGGCAGTCCAGCAGCTCGCAGAGCGGGTCGCGCTTCGGATCGTCCGGGCTCCAATGATCGCCGCCGGCGACCGCAACGCCGGTCAGGGTCTGCTCGCGCTCGAAGGGCTCGCCATCGACGGTTTCGCCCCGCGCCCGGATGCGGAAGGTGTAGACGCCGCTGACCGCCATGGGGAAGGCCGCCTCGTAGCGGCCCGAGTTGCCGAGCGGCATCATCACGATGTCGGGGCCGCCATCGGGCTTCTGCACTTCCGCCCAGACCGTGGCGCGGCCGCGCGGCGGCTGATCGTATTCCAGCAAGGCCGCGGAGATCGCCGCAACGGCGCCGATCTCGTAGCTCGCCTGGGTCAGCTGCGCCGCGAAGGTCAGCGCGGAGTAAGCATGCGCGACGAACTCGTACGGCACCCGCAGGCGCTGGGTGGCGGCGGCATAGCGGTAGCCGCCCTGGTATTTGCGGGTGATGCGGAGCACCGCGTGCCATTGTCCGACATGGGTGCCGGCGGGATCGCCCGGCAGGACCGGCAGGGCACAGCGGTAATAGGCCACCTTGTCGGTCGACACGAATTGCAGGTTGCCGGCGGTGGCCGGATCGATGAGGGTTCCGTCCGGCGCTTCGAGCCGGAAGTCGATCGCGTAAGGGTACGGGCTGAGCAGGATCAGGTCCATGCCGAAATCGGCGGCGCAGATCCAGAACGGAATCCGATGCTCGGCATTGATGTCGAGCACGCCGGCCGGATCAGCCACGATCTGCGCGTTGCTGACCCCGGCGAGGATCTGCAGGAAGTATTTCGACAGCCGCATCGACTGGTCGGCGGTGAGCGCGCCGGTAACCAGCAGATAGCCGTTGTTGCCCTGGCACAGCGTGGTCAGCGCCGGGACGCTGATGTTGGAAGGCAGGCCGAAGCCGACGGCATAGGTCTGGGCGTTGATGCTGCCGGCGACCGAGGCCAGCGAGGGTGGCGTGTTCCACATGCCGTCGGTCAGGATCACCATGGCCGTGCCGTCATAGTCCGGCGTCGGCGCCGCCTGGGCGTCGTTCAGCATGTTGCGGCCGTTGACCACGCCGTCGCCGATCGAGGTGGCTCCGGCCGGGTCGATCTCGGCGGTGTTGATGTGGTTGTTGATGGCGGTGGTGCGGCCGGTGCCGCCCGGGGCGACGCCCGCCTCCATCACTTCCATGATGCGCTGGGCGGCCTCGTTGAATCGCACCAGGCCGATGCCGTCATCGGGCAGCATGGTGTCGATGAAGACGCGCGCCGCCTCGCGCAGCTTGGTCACCTTGTTGATGCCGTCGCCGGCATCGTCGGTCATGCTGCCGGAGCGGTCGAGCACCAGGGAGACCGCGGTGCGTCGCCGCGCGATGGTGTTGGCGTTGATATTGATGACCCAGCTCTGGCCGGTCTCGATGCAGCGCACGGTGACGCTGCCGTTGGCGCTGTCGCCGGGATTGGTCGAGGTGTAGGAGAGCCAGATGCGCGCGGCGGCGGCCGGGACGTTGGGATCGGCGCCGACGCTGGTTTGGATGCCGAACGGCGTGCCGAAGCCCCCGGTCGGGCCGGCGGTGATCATGAAGGTCAACGTGCGACAGGTGACGACGTCCCAGCGGATGGCGCGGTGGGTGGTGACCCCGACGCCGCCCATGCCCGCCGGCACATTGGTGAAGGAGATGCTGGGCGTCACCAGGTTGATCGATTCCGCCGGCTGGAACGGCGCCAGCACCTGTGTGATGACGCCGGAGCAGACCGGGCAGAAGGGGCTATAATCCCGCATGTAGCAGGAGGGCAGCGGACGGTAGGTGTTGCAGTCCGAATAGATGCCGCCCTCATAGGTGCCGACCGCGCCCGCCGCCGGCGGCGCTCCCGGCGGCACGCAGGTCGAGGCTGCGCAAGTCGGGTCGCAGGCCGAGGGCATCGGCGTCGTCGCGGCGATCAGCGCCCGCCACTTGTTGGTGGCGCGATTGGTGTCGCGCGTGACGTTGGGCTGCGCCGGCTCGCCCGCCGGCGTGCCGGCGCCGTTGCCGCCATATTCGTCGGCGAGGCCGAAGGCGCTGTGGCCGATCTCGTGGATGGCGATCTCGTTCGCCTGCGGATCGACCGAGCAGGTGGCGACCGCGCCGCCGGAGCCGCCGTATTTCGTCGAGTTCACGATGCAGAGCACCTGGTGGCGCTGCGGCACATGCGTGGTCGCGACGGAAAGCGCCACCCCGGAATTGATCGTCAACAGCCGGTCCATCGGCGTGCCGGCGAAGAGCGAGCAGAAGGTGGCGTCGAAATAGGTGTTGGCGGTGACCGCCGGGCCGCCGGCGCAGCCCGGATCGTCGGCGCCGCTCTGGTTCGACACCACGTCGATGCGATAGACGTTGATGCCGCAGAACAGGGTGTTGAAGGGCGGCGTCCCGCGCAAGGCGGTCACGAAGCTCTGTGCATGCGTATGGTAGTTGGCGAGCTCGGTATCGCGGTAGCCGTCGCCGACGATGACCAGGTTCCACCGCGCGCTGTCGGGGCCGTGATCGACGATCTTCGTGGCACCGACAACATATCCGTCGCTGGTGCTCATTGGTCGCCTCCCTCGCGGCGCGGGGAGAGGTCGAAGCGGGCGATCTCCTCCGACGGCCCGACGGCGCGCTTCGCCTCGGCCCGGCGTCGCGTCGGCGTGCCGACCAGCACCGCCTCGCGGGCCGTATCGACATCGGGCAGCAGCACCTCGAAGATGCCCTGCGGATTGCCGAAGTGGCGGTGGATCGTCCTGTCCGCCTCATGCACCTCGGTGGAATGCAGCAACGACGCGTCGATCAGCCGGTGTGCCAGCACGCGGCCGCGGGCGCCGCGCAACTCGATCCAGCTGCCGCCGTGCTTGCCGATTTCGGGCCGCTCGCCGGGTTGCGGCGGCGTGATCATGTGCAGGCGCTCGACCGAGATGAGCTCATAGCCGCCGTCCTCGTTGACCTTGACAGTCAACCGCAAGGTGCGGCGCGACGCTTCGGGACGCTGATCGCTCGGCATGACATGACTCCCCGGCGGCAGCCGCCCATGCGGCTGTCGTCGCTTCCAATGATGCCGGCCCCCTTTGAACGACTACCCGCGCGTGTCACGCCCCGGCAACGCGCATTGCCAATGACCCGACGCGACCAAGAGCGGAGCTCCGTCGCGCGATGATTTCTTGTTTGCTTGAAGAATGAGCCAAGCTAGCACTGACGGTGCCGCCTGAGAAGCGCGGGCAGGCATCGCGCCTGATCGAAATGCGAAAGCCGCCAACCCATCAACGCGGGTGTGTTGGGAGGTGTGGTGGGCCCGGCAGGACTCGAACCTGCGACAACACCGTTATGAGCGGCGCGTTCTAACCACCTGAACTACAGGCCCGTCCGGAAGTCAGAATACAGAAGTCGGAAGTCGGAAGGACAGAGCAAATCCGGCTTCCGACTTCCGACTTCTGACTTCCGTTACGTATCCAGGAAGCTCCTGAGCTTCCGCGACCGGCTGGGGTGCTTCAGCTTCCTGAGCGCCTTGGCCTCGATCTGGCGGATGCGCTCGCGGGTGACGCTGAACTGCTGGCCGACCTCTTCCAGCGTGTGGTCGGTGTTCATGCCGATGCCGAAGCGCATTCTGAGGACGCGCTCTTCGCGCGCCGTGAGCGTCGCCAGCACGCGTGTCGTGGTCTCGCGCAGGTTGGCCTGGATCGCGGCGTCGAGCGGCAGGACGGCGTTCTTGTCCTCGATGAAATCGCCCAGATGGCTGTCCTCCTCGTCGCCGATCGGCGTTTCGAGGCTGATCGGCTCCTTGGCGATCTTCAGGACCTTGCGCACCTTCTCCAGCGGCATCATCAGCTTCTCGGCCAATTCCTCCGGCGTCGGCTCACGGCCGATCTCGTGCAGCATCTGGCGCGAGGTGCGCACCAGCTTG
>JAEUKU010000117.1 GCA_016794075.1 Rhodospirillaceae bacterium | reverse complement strand
GCGGCACTCGCCGACCAGCGGATGGTCGGCGAAGGCGTGCAGCCGCTTGAGGAAATGCGGCGCCAAAGCGCGCACGCGCTCGACGATCTTGCGCTCCTCGTAGATATTGAGCGTTTCCAGCGCCACGGCGGCGCAGGCCGGATGGCCGGAATAGGTGATGCCGTGGCCGAAGACGACGTTCTTCGCGCTGTTGTCGCGCAGCACCTCGTAGACGCGCTGGTTCATCATCACGGCGGCGATCGGCAGCACGCCGGCCGACAGCTGCTTGGCCATGGTCATGATGTCGGGCTTCATGCCCATCGTCTGGGAGCCCCAGAAATTGCCGGTGCGGCCGAAGCCGCAGATCACCTCGTCGGCGACGAGCAGGATGTCGTATTTCTTCAGCACCGCCTGCACCTTCTCCCAATACGTCTTGGGCGGCAGGATCACGCCGCCGGCACCCATCACCGGCTCGGCGAACATGGCGGCGACGGTGTCCGGCCCCTCGGCCAGGATCAGCTGCTCCAGGCTCTCGGCGCAGCGGGTGGCGAACTGCTCCTCGCTCTCCCCCGGCTTGCCGAAGCGGTAGTGATGCGGGCAATCGGTGTGCAGCACGCCGGCGATCGGCAGGTCGAAATCCTTGTGCACGACCGGCAGGCCGGTCAGCGACCCGGCGGCGACGGTGACGCCGTGATAGGCCTTCACGCGCGAGATCAGCTTCTTCTTCTGCGGCCGGCCGAGCGCGTTGTTGTAATAGCGCACCATCTTGATGACGGTGTCGTTGGCTTCCGAGCCGGAATTGCAGAAATAGGCCTTGGACATCGGCACCGGCGCCAAACTCACCAGCTTCTCCGCCAGCTCGGCCACGACGCCCGCCGTCTTCTGCGAGAAGGTGTGATAGAAGGAGAGGGCCTTCATCTGCTTGACCGCCGCCTCGACCAGGCGCGGCTCCTCGCCGAAGCCGAGCGAGGAGCACCACAGGCCGGACAGCCCGTCCATGTATTCCTTGCCGTCCTCGGTATAGACGAAGACGCCCTTGCCGTGGGTGACGATGAAGCCGCCCTCCTGCTCGTTCTTCAGGGCGTTGGTGTAGCCATGGAAATGAAACGCGGCGTCTTTCGCCGACAGGGAATTCGGCCTCGGGCTCATGATCGATCCTCAGATGATGGCGGAACCGGCGCCGCGAAACGCTTTCCCGGCTGGCTCCTTACGCGGATGGCGCTAATATCCTTTGGGGAACGGGCGAAGTCAAAGGCCGGATTGTTCCGGCACATCGCCGGTAAGTATCTGAGAAGGAATAATTATCATGGGTCTGCGGGTTTGCGTCGGTGGCGTCACCGGCTGGACGGGCAGCGCGCTGGCGAAGGCGGTGATCGATGAGCCGGATCTCGAGCTCTCCGGCGCGGTCGCGCGCAAGGCCGAGGGCCAGGATGTCGGCCAGGCGATCGGGCGCGAGGCCAACGGCCTTGCCGTGGTGGCCAGCGTCGAAGCGGCGCTGAAGGCCAGCCCGACCGATGTGTATATCGATTACACCCATCCGGGCGTGGTGAAGGACAACGTGCTCACCGCGCTGAAGCTGGGGGTGCCGGCCATCGTCGGCACCTCGGGCTTGACCGCCTCCGACTATGCCGAGATCGCCAAGGTGGCGGACCACCAGGGCCTCGGCGTGGTGGCGAGCGGCAATTTCTCCCTGACCGCGGCCCTGCTGCAGCGCTTCGCGCTGATGGCGGCGCAGCACGTGCCGGATTTTGAGATCATCGACTATGCCAAGCACACCAAGCCCGACGTGCCGAGCGGCACGGCCAACGAGTTGGCCGAGCGCCTGGGCAAGGTGGCGCCCAACAAGCCGGGCGTGCCGATCGACAAGATCATCGGCCCCAAGGAGGCGCGCGGCGCCGATGTGAGCGGCGGCCGCGTGCATTCCGTGCGCCTGCCGGGCTTCATCCTCTCGGCCGAGGTGATCTTCGGCCTGTATGGCGAGCGCCTGTCCATCCGCCACGATGCCGGCAGCAGTGCCGATCCCTATGTCGGCGGCACCCTGCTCGCCGCGCGGCGCGTGGTCACGATGAAGGGGCTGGTGCGCGGGCTGGACAATCTGCTGTTCGGGCCGTTCGAATAGCAAATCCCTATCGGGATCGTGGGCCAATTCGCCGCCGGGGCGCGGCGAAAGGCGCACGGGGAACTGAGGGCCAGGGGACATATTTCTTAAGCGAAGCCGGTCCCCGGACCGGCCCATAAGGAATGCCCGTCATGGACGCAGTCTTGCTCGCGCGGCTGCAATTCGCCGCCAACATCACCTTCCACATCCTGTTTCCGACCATTTCCATCGGGCTCGCCTGGGTGCTGGTGTTCTTCAAGTACCGCTACGCGACGACCGGCGACGGCAAGTGGATGGACGCCTATCGCCTCTGGGTGAAGGTGTTCGCGCTCACCTTCGCGCTGGGCGTGGTCAGCGGCATCACCATGTCGTTCCAGTTCGGCACCAACTGGCCGGGCTTCATGAACACGGTCGGCAACATCGCCGGGCCGCTGCTGGCCTATGAGGTGCTGACGGCGTTTTTCCTCGAAGCGACGTTCCTCGGCATCATGTTGTTCGGCACCGGCCGGGTCAGCGACCGCATCCACACCCTGGCGACCTGGCTGGTGGCGATCGGCACCTCGCTCTCCGCCTTCTGGATCCTGGCGCTGAATTCCTGGATGCAGACGCCGGTCGGCTTCGAGATGCGCGATGGCCGGGCCCATGCGACCGACTGGCTGGCGATCCTGTTCAACCCGTCGCTGCCCTACCGGCTGACCCATATGCTGATCGCCTCGGGCCTGACGGTCGCCTTCCTGGTCGCCGGCCTGTCGGCCTATCGCTGGTTGCGCGACGATCGCGGCCCGGCGGTGATGGCGGCGCTGCGGACCGGAATTTGGCTGGCGGCGATCCTGATTCCCATGCAGATCGCGGTGGGCGATCTCCACGGCCTCAACACGCTGAAGCACCAGCCGGCCAAGATCGCGGCGATGGAAGGCATCTGGCAAACCGAGCGCGGCGTGCCGCTGCTGCTCTTCGCGTGGCCGGACGAGGCGGCGCGGACGAACCACTTCGAAATCGGCATTCCCAAGGGCGCCAGCCTGATCCTGGAACATGACCCGAATGCCGAACTCAAGGGACTCAACGAATTCGAAGGTGCGCATCCGCCGGTGAAGCCGGTCTTCTTCGGATTCCGCATCATGGTCGGCGTGGGCCTGCTCATGCTGGCGGTGTCCTGGCTCGCCGTCTGGCAACTGCGCCGCCGCGGCGTGCCGACGCCGCTGATGGCACGCGCGCTGGTGGCGATGACCTTCTCCGGCTGGGTCGCCACGGTCGCAGGCTGGTACGTGACCGAGATCGGTCGCCAGCCCTTCCTGGTCCAGGGCGTGCTGCGCACGGCGGATGCCGCATCCGCAGTTCCCGCGCCGATGATCGGTGGCACGCTGGCGATGTACCTAGCGCTCTATGCCGTGCTGATCCTGGCCTATGTCAGCGTGCTGTTCTATCTGGCCCGGCGCGCGGGCGAGGCTGACCGGCACGACGCGGCCGTTGCCATGCCGGTGCCCGGGACCGCGGAATAGGAGTTCTCGATGGAGTTCTGGCTGCCCCTGATCTTCGCCGGCCTGATGGGCCTCTCGATCCTGATCTACGTCGTGCTCGACGGCTTCGATCTCGGCATCGGCATCCTGATGGCACGCACCGATGTGACCGAGCGCGACCGCATGATCGCCTCGATCGGGCCGTTCTGGGACGCCAACGAGACCTGGCTGGTGCTCGGCGTCGGCCTGCTGCTGGTCGCCTTCCCGGTGGCGCATGGGATCGTGCTCGGCGCGCTCTACCTGCCGACGGCGCTGCTGCTGGCGGGGCTCATCCTGCGCGGGGTCGCCTTCGATTTCCGCGCCAAGGCCCAGGACAACCACAAGCGGCTCTGGGACCATGCCTTCTTCGCCGGCTCGCTGCTCGCCGCTTTGGCGCAGGGCTACATGCTCGGCCTCTACATCCTCGGCTTCGCCGGCGGCTGGGGTGCGCATCTCTTCGCCTTGCTGACCGCAATCATGCTGGCCGGCGGCTACGCCTTCATCGGCGCCTGCTGGCTCATCATCAAGACGGCGGACGCGTTGCAGCGCCGCGCCATCCGCTGGGCGCAGCTGGCGAGCTGGCTCACCGGCGCGGGGATCGTCGCCGTTTCGCTGGCGACGCCGCTGGTCAGCGCGCGCATCTTCGACCGCTGGTTCGATCTGCCCCATCTGCTGCTGCTGGCGCCGGTGCCGGTCGCGACGGCGGCGCTGTTCGTGTGGGTGGAAGTGGTGCTGCGCCGGATGCCGGCCGCCGATGACCGCGGCTCCTGGCGGCCCTTCGCCGGCGCCGTCGGCATCTTTGTTCTCAGCTTCGCCGGGCTCGCCTACAGCTTCTATCCCTTCGTGGTGCCGGACAGCCTGACCATCTGGCAGGCCGCCGCGGCGCCCGAATCGCTGCTGTTCATCCTGGTGGGCGTGGTCATCGTGCTGCCGCTGATCCTC
>JAEUKU010000093.1 GCA_016794075.1 Rhodospirillaceae bacterium | reverse complement strand
GTAGACCTCCGCCTTCGCGAACACCGCATAGGCCGGCGCCGTGAAGTAGAGCAGGAAGATGAAGAGCAGCGACCAGCCGACCGACTTGCGCGCGTCACGCACGCTGGGCGTGGTGAAGTAGCGCATCAGCACGTGCGGCAGGGACGCGGTGCCGATCATCAGGCACAGGATCAGGGCCAGGAAGTTGACCCAGCCGATGGTGTCCTTCGGCGTGGCGATGTGCGCCGTGGCGCCCTGCACCGCCTCCTTCGTAGCCTCCAGCGCGGAGACGTCCTGCAGCACCGAGCCGTAAGTCAGCTGCGGCAACGGGATGCCCGTGCGCTGGGTCGAGAGGATCAGCACCGGGATGATGTAGGCGACGATCAGCACGATGTACTGCGCCACCTGGGTCCAGGTGACCGCCCGCATGCCGCCCAGCATCGAACAGACCAGGATGCCGCCGAGGCCGACGAAGACCGCGACCTCGAACGAGATGCCGAGGAAGCGCGACGTCACGATGCCGGTGCCGTAGACCTGCGCCACGATGTAGGTGAAGGAGCAGCAGAACAGCACGATGACGCCGAGCAGCCGGGCGACGTTGCCGCCGTAACGGGCACCGAGGAAGTCGGGCACCGTGTAGGCGCCGAACTTGCGCAGGTAGGGCGCGATCAGCACCGCCACCAGCACGTAGCCGCCGGTCCAGCCGAGCACGAAGCCGAGGCCGGTATAGCCCTGGGCATAGAGCGTGCCGGCCATGCCGATGAACGACGCCGCGGACATCCAGTCCGCTGCCGTCGCCATGCCGTTGTAGAAGGCCGGGACCTTGCGTCCCGCGACGTAGTATTCCGACACCTGCATGGTGCGCGACAGGATGCCGATGCCGGCATAGACCGCGATGGTCATGGCCACGAACAGGTAGCCCAGGATGCGGTTGGGCACGCCGAGCTGTTCGAGAATGCCGATGATCACCACGAAGGTGACAAAGCCGCCGGTATAGATACCGTAGATGCGGCCGAGGTTACTGGTGAAGTCTCCACCTTTTGCCATATCCGCCTCCCCCTTATTCGCTCTCGTGGAGTCCGGCGTCCTCGTCGATCTGGTTCTGCTTGGCGGCGAACCAGAAGATGAGGATGACGAACACGATCAGCGATCCCTGGGCGGCCATGTAGAAGCCCATCGGGAAGCCGATGATGACGATGTTGTTCAAGGTCGGCGCGAACATGTGAATCAAGAAGCTGAAGATGAACCAGACGACGAGGCAGGTGATCATCAGCCCGCGCGTGCGGCGCCAATGCTCCCTTGCCTGTTCTGTGCCTGCGGCCATGGCGTTTCCCTCCTATGACGTTCGATCGTTATTCGACGTCGCAGGAGCACCGCCCCATACGCGACGCCGTACGAATTCCGGGAGGACGCGGTTTCGGCCGAGTTCCCCCCACGACCTTGCCGCGCTTCTTTTTTGCTTCCCCGCACGGCTTGGATGACGCAAAGTTAACACGCCGGGATGGGCCGCGGAAAGCGACAGACCAACCCCGGACGGGGTGCGGGTATGCGACTTTGGTCTAACTTGCCACGGCTTCAGGGGCTGGCGACTCGCTGGCGCCGGCCGCGAATCGAGACGCTCGATGCGCTGGCGGAACTGATGGCGGCGCAATCGGCGTTCGTCGCGCAGAAGTGCACCATCGACTATTGCCAGGCGCGCTCGGGCCTCAACTGGCCGCATCTGCAGAAGGAGGCGGTCTTCCGCCAGGCGCTGGACCGCGCCCGCTGGGAGGCCTATCCGCTGGTGCTGAGCGACATCGGAATCATGATCGAGGGGCTGCTTCGCCCGGTGGTGGCCGAGCAGGCAAGGCAGGTCCTGGTGCACTGGTTGATCAAGGCCTATGCCGACAGCCTGGAGCGATATGGGCCGCCGCGGCATCGCCCGCCGCATGCGACCTGGGCGGACGAGGTCGAACACTTCCGCCGCCGGATCGGCCTGGTCCAGCTGGCGCCGCCAAGGCCGGTGCACGAGGTCGGCGGCGAGTCCGGGGGCGCGCTGCACAAGCTCATGCCCATGCATCCCAGCCTCACGCGCCTCGACGCGGAGATGATCGGCAACAACGTCAAGATGCGCCTGTGCCGGGTCTATGAGGACCTGGAGCGCGACCTCGATCGCGCCGCGATCGCCGCGGAGCTGGCGCACCCGCACTGAAGCGCGCGGTTTCGCCTCCCGGCGCCCGCGCAAGCCCCCGCCACAGACCTTTTTCTTTCCCCCCGCCTGGGCTACAAGACCGGGCCCTGCGGGGCAGGGACCAAGGGTCTGGAGCGAAGAATATGGCCGCCTATCAATACATCTACGTCATGAAGGGTCTGACCAAGATCTATCCGGGCGGCCGGAAGGTCCTGGAGAATGTCTGGCTGTCCTTCCTGCCCGGGGCGAAGATCGGCGTGCTGGGCCATAACGGCGCCGGAAAATCGACCCTGCTGCGCATCATGGCCGGCATCGACAAGGATTTCTCCGGCGAGGCCTGGGCGGCCGAGGGCGCCTCGGTCGGCTTCCTGCCGCAGGAGCCGCAGCTGGACCCGGCCAAGGATGTGCTCGGCAACGTCATGGAAGGCGTCGGCGCGACGGCGGCGCTCTTGAAAGAGTTCGAGGAGGTCTCGAACGCCATGGCCGATCCCGACGCCGATTTCGACAAGCTGCTGGCCCGCCAGGCGGAGCTGCAGGAGCAGATCGAGCATGCCGACGCCTGGGACATCCAGCGCAAGGTCGAGATCGCCATGGACGCGCTGCGCTGCCCGCCGAGCGATGCCGACGTGACCAAGCTCTCCGGCGGCGAGCGGCGCCGCGTGGCGCTCTGCCGCCTGCTGCTCTCCAACCCCGACATGCTGCTGCTGGACGAGCCGACCAACCACCTCGACGCCGAATCCGTCGCCTGGCTCGAGCACTTCCTGCAGAACTACAAAGGCTGCGTGGTCGCCATCACCCACGACCGCTATTTCCTCGACAATGTCGCCGGCTGGATCCTCGAGCTCGACCGCGGCAAGGGCATCCCCTACGAGGGCAACTACTCCGGCTGGCTGGAGCAGAAGCGCACCAGGCTCGAGCAGGAGGAGAAGACCGAGACCGCGCGCCAGCGCACGCTGGATCGCGAGCTGGAATGGATCCGGCAAAGCCCGAAGGCGCGCCAGGCCAAGTCGAAGGCGCGCGTCACCGCCTACGAAACGTTGCTGGCCCAGGCCAACGAAAAGGCGATGGATACTGCCGCCATTACCATCCCGGCCGGTCCGCGCCTAGGCAATCTGGTGATCCAGGCCGAGCATGTGAACAAGGGCTTCGGCGACCGGCTGCTGATCGAGGATCTCTCCTTCCTGCTGCCGCCGGGCGGCATCGTCGGCGTGATCGGTCCCAACGGCGCCGGCAAGACCACCTTGTTCCGCATGATCACCGGCCAGGACAAGCCGGATAGCGGCTCCTTCCGTGTCGGCGACACGGTGAAGCTCGGCTATGTCGACCAGTCGCGCGACACGCTGGGCGCCGACAAGACGGTGTGGCAGGAGATCTCCGACGGGCTCGACGAGATCGAACTCGGCAAGACCAAGATGCCGAGCCGCGCCTATGTGGCGAGCTTCAACTTCAAGGGCTCCGACCAACAGAAGAAGGTCGGCCAGCTCTCGGGCGGCGAGCGCAACCGGGTGCATCTGGCCAAGATGCTGAAATCGGGCGCCAACGTCCTGCTGCTGGACGAGCCGACCAACGACCTCGACGTCGACACGCTCCGGGCGCTGGAAGAGGCGCTGGAGAATTTCGCCGGCTGCGCGGTCATCATCAGCCACGACCGCTGGTTTCTTGACCGCATCGCCACCCACATCCTGGCCTTCGAGGGCGACAGCCATGTCGAGTGGTTCGAGGGCAATTACCAGGATTACGAGGCGGATCGCCACCGGCGCCTGGGAACGGATGCCGACCAGCCACATCGGCTGCGCTTCAAGCCATTGATTCGCCAGTAGAGTTTTGGATCTAGGGGCGCCGGGCAAGACCGATTCGTCTCGCCCGGCGTCAATCATTTGTTTGCTTTTCGACGCTCTAATCGGCCCCGGGAACAGGTTTCCGGTGTTGAGGGCCGAGATGAAGGAATACACCCGCGAACAGAGCGCCGCCGATCTGGCAGCCGATCTCGCCTATGTGCGGCTGAAATCGGGCGAGCGGCCGTTCCGGCCCTATGGCGAGGCCCTGGCCCTGCCGGGGGTGAGCACGACAATGCTGCCCAGCCGCAAGATTCCGGCCAATGAGGGCACCACGGCCGCACATACCGACCGCAGTGCCGCTGCGCCGGCCGCGCCGCAGCCGGCCCCCACCGCCGAGAACGTCGTGAGCCTCCTCGATGTCCGCAGCCAGCGCAAAACGCCCCGTTTCTAGCGCGAAGGGCGCCGGCCGCACCCCCGCCAAGCGCCCGATCCGGGCGACGTCGGGTCCGCGCGTGGTCAAGGCCAAGATCCCCGCCGCGCCTGAGGCCTTCGACGGCCCCGGCTATCAGTTCGCCGGCTTCCGCATGATGTGCCGGCACCGCCACATCCGGCACTGAGTCCCGCCGGCCTCGCCGCGGCAGCCGAAATCCGCCCCAGCCTGCATCGCGGTCCCTGACCGCGCGCGCCCCTGAGCGCGCTTGCCCGTGTGCGGTACACGCCTCCGCTCCTGTGATCACAGTGGCGCGCGGCTGGTCGCGACATTTGTCATACAAGAGGCGATTGCTTCCCCGATTATTTATATGATAAAAGCGGCCCAATGACCAAAGACGCGGAGCAACCGCGGTCGAGGCATCGGTTCGGGAGGATCGGGGAGAAAGTTGCGGCTGGCAGCCGGCGCATTCCGCCGCAGCCCGCGCCACGGATTTCATCCGCCGCCGATCCGAACTACCGCGACCGCGGGAGAATTCCGCCATGCCATCGACAACCTAGACACATGACAGCAGGAGGAGTGATCGTGAAATTCTTGAAGTCTCTTGTCGCCGCGGCCGCATTGGGCGCCCTGGCGCTTTCCGCCGGCGCCGCAAGCGCGCAGGACAAGGGCACCATCGGCATCTCGATGCCGACCAAGTCCTCGGCGCGCTGGATCGCCGACGGCGACAACATGGTGAAGGTCTTCACCGAGAAGGGCTACGGCACCGATCTGCAATACGCCGAGGACGACATCCCGAACCAGCTGGCGCAGATCGAGAACATGGTGACCAAGGGCGTCAAGGTCCTGGTCATCGCCGCGATCGACGGCACCACGCTCTCCGCCGTGCTGCAGCAGGCGCATGACAGCGGCATCAAGGTCATCGCCTATGACCGCCTGATCCGCGATTCCGCCAATGTCGACTACTACGCCACCTTCGACAACTTCCAGGTCGGCGTCATCCAGGCGGACTCGATCGTCGACGGCCTCGGCCTCAAGGACGGTAAGGGCCCGTTCAACATCGAGCTGTTCGGCGGCTCGCCGGACGACAACAACGCCTTCTTCTTCTACGATGGCGCCATGTCGGTGCTGCAGCCCTATATCGACAGCGGCAAGCTGGTGGTGCAGAGCGGCCAGATGGGCATGGACAAGGTCGGCACGCTGCGCTGGGACGGCGCGGTGGCGCAGGCCCGCATGGACAACCTGCTCAGCGCCTTCTACACCGACAAGCGGGTGGATGCGGTGCTGTCGCCCTATGACGGCCTTTCCATCGGCATCCTCTCCTCGCTGAAGGGCGTCGGCTACGGCACGCCCGAGCAGCCAATGCCGATCGTCTCCGGCCAGGATGCGGAAGTGCCGTCGATCAAGTCGATGATCGCGGGCGAGCAGTATTCCACCGTGTTCAAGGACACCCGCGAGCTCGCCAAGGTCACCGCCGAGATGGTCGATGCGCTGCTGGCCGGCAAGGACGTGCCGGTCAACGACACCAAGACCTACGACAACGGCGTCAAGGTGGTGCCGTCCTACCTGCTGAAGCCGGTCAGCGTCGGCCGCGACAATTGGGAGGAGATCCTGGTGGGCAGCGGCTACTACACCAAGGACCAGATCACCCAGTAGGCGTTGGAGGAAGCAGGGCTGGCCCTGCGGGGAACCGCGGGGCCGGCCTTTTTCTTGTCGCAACGTTTCGCTTTTCAGCGCGGCCGGATTCGGGGAGAGTCGACCAGCGACCTGGCCGGCTCTTTTCGTCTCCCGCCCGCGGCGTCTCGCGGCGACGCGGGACGCCGGCAGGAATGACCACACCGGAGTCCGGGATTTGAGCCTCGCCGCCCAGCAACAGGCGCCCGCCGCCGCGGAAACCGCGATCCTCGAGATGCGCGGCATCAGCAAGACCTTCCCTGGGGTCAAGGCGTTGTCCAACGTCAATCTGACGGTACGGGCGGGCGAGATCCATGCGGTGGTCGGCGAGAACGGCGCCGGCAAGTCGACCCTGATGAAGGTGCTGAGCGGCGTCTATCCGCACGGCGAGTACGAGGGCGATATCTATTTCCAGGGCCGGCTTTGCCGCTTCCGCGACATCGCCGACAGCGAGAAGGCCGGCATCGTCATCATCCACCAGGAGCTGGCGCTGGTGCCGCTGCTCTCCATCGCCGAGAACATCTTTCTCGGCAACGAGCCGGCGAAGAACGGCATCATCGACTGGAACGCCGCCTTCGCGCGCACCCGGGCGCTGCTGCGGAAGGTCGGGCTGAAGGAGCCACCGACCACGCTCATCACCGATCTCGGCGTCGGCAAGCAGCAGCTGGTGGAGATCGCCAAGGCGCTGGCCAAGGAGGTGAAGCTCCTCATCCTCGACGAGCCGACGGCGAGCCTCAACGAGGGCGACAGCGACGCCTTGCTGGCGCTGCTGAAGGAGTTCCAGGGCCAGGGCATTTCCTCGATCCTGATCTCGCACAAGCTGAACGAGATCCTGAAGGTGGCCGACACCATCACCGTGCTGCGCGACGGCGCCACGGTCGACCGGCTCGACTGCCGCGCCGAGCGGATCGACGAGGGCCGTATCATCAAGAGCATGGTGGGCCGAGAGCTTGCCGACCGCTATCCGCCGCGCCATCCGCGCATCGGCCAGCCGATCTTCGAGGTCAGGAACTGGATCGTCTATCACAAGGAGCATGCCGACCGGCAGATGATCAAAGGCATCGACTTCCACGTCCGCAAGGGCGAGGTGGTCGGCATCGCCGGTTTGATGGGATCGGGGCGCACCGAGCTCGCCATGAGCATCTTCGGCCGCTCCTACGGCCAGAAGATCAGCGGCCAGGTGTTCCTGCACGGCAAGGAAATCGACGTCAGCACGATCCAGAAGGCGATGGATGCCGGCCTCGCCTATGTGACCGAGGACCGCAAGAATTTCGGCCTGGTGCTGATCGACGACATCAAGCGCAACATCACGCTGGCAAACCTGGAGGGCGTGTCGCGCAACACGGTGATCGACGACGGGCAGGAGCTGAAGGTCGCCAACAAGTTCCGCCGCGACCTCAACATCCGCTGCTCCAGCGTGTTCCAGCAGACCGTCAACCTCTCGGGCGGCAACCAGCAGAAAGTGGTGCTGTCGAAGTGGCTGTTCTCCGGGCCGGAGATCCTGATCCTGGACGAGCCCACGCGCGGCATCGACGTCGGCGCCAAATACGAGATCTACACCATCATCAACCGGCTGGCGGAGGAGGGGAAGGGCATTGTCGTCATCTCCTCCGAGATGCCGGAGCTGCTCGGGATCAGCGATCGCATCTATGTGATGAACGAGGGCCGCATGGTAGGCGAGATGCCGACCAGCGAGGCGAGCCAGGAGAAGATCATGCAAGCAATCATGACGTCCTGGGGAAGCTGATGGCGCGCGGCCGAACCGAAGCTCAATCGTCATTGCCGGGACAAGCCCGGTGATGACGATCTGGTTGGTTGAGCGGGACGAGCAAAGCTGGCAGGAAGACACGCGATGGCACAACAGACCTTGACGACGGAAGAGCAGGCACAGCAGGGCAGCCTGGGCCGCTTCATCAAGAACAACATCCGCGAATACGGCATGCTGCTGTCGCTGATCCTGATCATGATCTTCTTCCAGTTCATGACCAACGGCACGCTGCTGAAGCCGCTCAACCTCACCAATTTGATCCTGCAGAACAGCTACATCGTCATCATGGCGCTGGGCATGATGCTGATCATCGTCGCCGGCCATATCGATCTGTCGGTGGGGTCGGTGTGCGGCTTCGTCGGCGCGGTGGCGGCGGTGCTGATCGTCAAGCTCGGCTTCCACTGGCTGCCGGTCACCTTCCTCTGCCTGGTGCTGGGCGCCGTGATCGGCGCGGCGCAGGGCTATTTCGTCGCCTTCTGGAAGATCCCGAGCTTCATCGTGACCCTCGCGGGCATGCTGGTGTTCAAGGGCCTGGCGCTGTGGATCCTGGCCGGCCAGTCGGTCGGCCCGTTCCCGGTGCCGTTCCAGCGCATGAGTTCGGGCTTCCTGCCCGATCTGTTCGCCGCGGCCGAGGCGACGGGGCAGCAGTTCAACCTGACCGCGCTGCTGATCGGCCTTGTCGTCACCGCGCTCGTCATCTACTTCAACGTGCGGGAGCGCCGCGCCCAGCAGGCGCATGGTCTGGCGGAGGAGCCGTTCGTCATCTTCCTCGGCCGCAATATCCTGGTCGCCGCCGGCTTCGTCCTGTTCTCCTACCTGATGGCCTCGTACAAGGGCCTGCCGAACGTGCTCATCGTCATGTTCGCGCTGATCGTGCTCTACGCTTTCGTGACCTCCTCGACCACCATCGGCCGGCGCATCTATGCCCTCGGCGGCAACGAGAAGGCGGCGCGGCTCTCCGGCATCAAGACCAACCGGCTGACCTTCTACACCTTCATGAATATGGGCCTGCTGGCGGGCCTCGCCGGACTCATCTTCGCCGCCCGCCTCAACACCGCGACGCCGAAGGCCGGCCTCGGCTTCGAGCTCGACGTCATCGCCGCCTGCTTCATCGGCGGCGCCTCGGCCTCCGGCGGAGTCGGCAAGGTGGTCGGCGCCGTCATCGGCGCCTTTGTCATGGGCGTCATGAATAACGGCATGTCGATCCTCGGCATCGGCATCGACCTGCAGCAGATGATCAAGGGCCTGGTGCTGCTGGCCGCCGTGTTCCTGGACGTCTATTACAAGAACAAGGCCTGACGACCAGGGCTGCGGGGCGCGCCCGCGCTAGCCGTCGATCCCCGCATTCCTGGCGGCGCGGGTCAAGGCCGCTCCCAGTTCCTTGAACTCCGCCCCGCGGCTCGACGTGGTGCGCCAGGCAAGCCCGATCTGCCGCCCGGCGCCGGCCCTGTCGAAGGGCCTGGCGACCAGCTCGCCCGATTTCGGCACATGCGCCGCGACCGCCATGTCCGGCAGGAGGGTGACGCCGAGCCCGCCCGCCACCATCTCCACCAGCGTGTTGAGGCTGGCGCCGGCGAAGCCGCTTTCGGCGTCGCTCAAGCGGCAGGCGGCCAGCGCATGGTCGCGCAGGCAATGGCCCTCGGCTAGCAGCAGCAGGTTGGCGTCCTTGAGGTCGGCCAGCGTGACGGTCTTCTTCTGCGCCAGCGGATGGTCCTTGCGGCAGACCAGGTGGAAGCCGTCCTTGAACAAGGGCAGCGTCTCCACGTCGCCGGCGTGATAGGGCAGCGCCATCAGCACCAGATCGAGGACGCCGTCCTCCAGCTGGGTCAGCAGCCGCGCAGTCTGGTCCTCGGTCAGATAGAGCTGCAGCTTGGGGTAGGCCTTGCGCAAGGCGGGCAGGGTCCTGGGCAGCAAATAGGGCGCGATGGTCGGGATGACACCCAGCCGCAGCCGCCCGCTCAACGGTGCGCGGCTACCGGCGGCGAGCTCAGCCAGCTCCTCGGTCTCGCGCAGCACGCGCTTGGCGCGGGCGACGACTTCGAGGCCGAGCGGGGTGAAGACGACCGAGCGGTTGTTGCGCTCCACCAGCTCCGCATCGAGCGTGGTTTCCAGTTCCTTGAGGCCCGCGCTGAGCGTCGATTGCGAGACGAAGCAGGCGGCGGCGGCGCGACCGAAATGGCGGTGCTCGGCGAGCGCCACCAGATAGCGGAGTTGCTTGAGGCTGGGCAGGTGCATGATCGATCTCCTCGATCAATATAATAGGATTAATTCAATTTACCGCAAGTGCGAGATCCCCCATTTTCCGTCTCGGGAGAAGCGTCCGGGCCAGACCCGAGACCGACCATCAACTGGAGAGAGAGCATCATGTTGACCATTGGAGACAAGTTTCCGTCCTTCGATCTGAACGCCGTCGTCGATATCGACCCGGCCAAGGCCTTCCAGCGCATCAGCGATTCCAGCAATGCCGGCAAGTGGAAGATCGTGTTCTTCTGGCCGAAGGATTTCACCTTCGTCTGCCCGACCGAGATCGCGGCTTTCGGCAAGCTGAACGGCGAGTTCAACGACCGCGACACCGTGGTCTACGGCGCCTCGACCGACAGCGAGTTCGTGCATTTGGCCTGGCGGCAGAATCACGCCGATCTGAAGGACCTGCCCTTCCCGATGCTGGCCGACATCAAGCGCGAGCTCTCTTCGGCGCTCGGCATCCTCGACAAGAACGAGGGTGTGGCGATGCGGGCGACCTATATCGTCGATCCGGAAGGCACCATCCGCTTCGTGTCGGTGACCGACCTCAATGTCGGCCGCAACACCCAGGAAGTGCTGCGCGTGCTGGACGCGCTGCAGACCGACGAGCTCTGCCCCTGCAACTGGCAGAAGGGCCAGGACGTCCTGAAGGCGGCCTAAGTACATAATTGGCCCTCACACCGTCATGCCAAGGCTTGGCCTTGGCATCCACGAGTCTCTCCGAGCGCGATCGAGTTGTTGCAAGCAAACTCGTGGACCCCAAGGCCAAGCCTTGGGGTGACGGATGGGCCATTGCCAAATTCTGAAAGGAATTCGATATGTCGATCGAGACCCTGAAGTCGGCGCTGCCCGACTACGCCAAGGATCTGAAGCTCAACCTGTCGAGCCTCGCCGCGGAAACCGTCCTGACGCCGCAGCAGGTGGCCGGCACCTTCGTCGCCTCGGCGCTGGCCTCGCGCCAGCCGCAGGTGATCGAAGCCGTGCTGGCCGAGTTCGCCCCGAAGCTGGAACCCGCGGCGCTCAATGCGGCGAAGGCCGCGGCGGCGATCATGGGCATGAACAACATCTACTACCGCTTCGTCCACCTGGCGGGCGGCGACTACAAGACCATGCCGGCCAGGCTGCGCATGAACGTGATCGCCAATCCCGGCGTCGAGAAGGTCGATTTCGAACTGTGGTCGCTCGCCGTCTCGGCGGTGAACGGCTGCGGCATGTGCATCGAGAGCCACGAGCATCACCTGCGCAAGGCGGGCATGACCGCCGAGCAGGTGCAGGCCGCGATCCGCGTCGCCGCCGTGGTGCATGCGGTGGCCGCGGTGCTGGACGGCGAGGCTGTGACCTCCGGGCCGCAGGCGGTCGCCGCCTAGCCGCTCTCCGCAGCCGCGGCATAACAGCCATCGGCATTTGCCGCTGGTTTTGCTAAATCCTTGAATCGGCGATGGAAACCGGGTGCGGCCGCGGGCGGCGCCCGGTTTGCGCCGTACTGGCAAGATTCCGGCGACCTCAATATAGTGTTGCGCGGTCGGCCGGGGCGCCCGCTCCGGCCATCATCAAGCATTCCTTCCTGTTGAGGTCGAGAGGTCCCGATGACCAGCAATTCCAGTCTGCAACAGCGCCGCGTCGCGGCCGTGCCGCGTGGCGTCGGTAACGCCTATGCCATCTATGCCGAGCGCGCCTCCAATGCCGAGATCGTGGACGTCGAGGGCCGCCGCCTGATCGACTTCGCCGGCGGCATCGCCGTGCTGAACACCGGCCATTGCCACCCGAAGGTGGTGGCGGCGGTGAAGGACCAGCTGGAGAAGTTCACCCACACCTGCTTCCAGGTGACGCCATACGAGCAGTATATCCGCCTCGCCGAGCGGCTGAACGAGATGGTGCCGGGCAACTATCCGAAGAAGACCATCTTCCTCACCACCGGCGCCGAAGCGGTCGAGAACGCGGTGAAGATCGCGCGCGCCCATACCAAGCGCGCCGCGGTCATCGCCTTCTCCGGCGCCTTCCACGGCCGCACGCTGATGGGCATGGCGCTGACCGGCAAATACCAGCCCTACAAGGTCGGCTTCGGCCCGTTCCCGACCGACATCTACCACGTGCCGTTCCCGGAGACCGGCGAGAAGGACGGCTGGCAGAAGTCGATGAAGGCGCTGGAGACGCTGTTCAAGGCCGATGTCGGCCCGGACAACGTCGCCGCCATCATCATCGAGCCGGTGCAGGGCGAGGGCGGCTTCAACATCGTCCCGTTCGAGATGATGAAGGCCATCCGCGCCATCTG
>JAEUKU010000076.1 GCA_016794075.1 Rhodospirillaceae bacterium | reverse complement strand
TCGTCGGCGGCGATGCGTTCGAGGTCGGCGGAATTGGCGATCAGCTTCTGCGCCACCTCGAACTCGTCGCAGCGCAGCTTCAGGAGCACGCGCAGCAGGTCGATGAGCGGCCCCAGGCCCGGCGGAATGTCCGGGCGCGGCGGCAGCTTCGGCGCCTCGTCTTCCGGCACCGCCAGGCCCCGGCGCACGGCGGCCAGGATCGCCTCGCCATGGCGGCCGTCGGCGAAGCCGCGGGAGAGGCCGCGGCTCTGCGCCAGGGCCTCGGCGGTTTCCGGCACATGGGCGGCGATCTCGACGATGTTTTCGTCGTTGAGCACGCGGTTGCGCGGCACGTCGCGGTTCTGCGCCTCGCGCTCGCGCCAGGCGGCCACTTCCTTCAGCACGGCGAGGAAGCGCGGCTTCTCCGAGCGCGTCTTCAACCGCTTCCAGGCATTCTCCGGATTGAACTCATAGGTCGCCGGATCGGTCAGCAGCGCCATCTCCTCGGCGATCCAGTCGAGGCGCTCGGCCTTCTCCGCCTTGGCATGCAGCTTCTCATAGACGCTGCGCAGATGCGTGACGTCGGAGAGGGCGTAATCGAGCTGCCGCGCTGAGAGCGGCCGGCGCGACCAGTCGGTGAAGCGCGCCAGCTTGTCGAGCCGCGTATTGGCGAGTTTCGCCGCCAGGGTCTCGTAGCTCGCCGCGTCGCCGAAGCCGCAGACCATGGCCAGCACCTGGGTATCGACGATCGGTTTCGGGACCGAACCGGTGAGGCGGAAGAAGATCTCCACATCCTGCCGGGCGGCATGGAAGACCTTGACCGTCCTGGGCGATTTCAGCAGCGGGAAAAGCGGGCTGAGGTCGAGGCCCGGCGCCAGGGTGTCGATGGCCGCTACCTGCTCCGGCTCCGGACCGGCGATCTGGATCAGGCACAGGATCGGCCAATAGGTCTTTTCGCGCAGGAACTCGGTGTCGATGGTGATGAACGGCACGCCCTCCAGCCCCTCGCAGAAGGCGGCGAGCGCGCTGGTCTCCGTGATCAGGAGGGGGGCGGAGGAGGGGTGACGGACCATGATTGGCCGATGCTATAGCCGGTTTGGCCCAGCCTGGAAAGAGACTGGAAAGTGACTGGAAAGGGTGGTGAAACCGGTCCCGAAAGGGCTTCTGGCCGCCCGGAGGGGAAACTTGACAAGGGCGGCCTTTCCGTGGCTTGTCGCGGCCAAATCCTGGATTCTATGGGGAAATTGACCATGCACGCCTACCGCACGCATCATTGCGGCGCGCTCCGATCGGCCGATGTGGGCAAGACCGTCCGGCTGTCCGGCTGGGTCCACCGCAAGCGCGATCACGGCAACCTGGTCTTCATCGACCTGCGCGACCATTACGGTATCACCCAGTGCGTGCTCGACATCTCCTCGCCGCTGTTCAAGGCGGTGGAGGCGACCCGCGTCGAATACGTGGTGACCATCACCGGCGAGGTGATCAAGCGCACCCCGGAAACCGTCAATGCCAAGCTGCCGACCGGCGAGATCGAGGTCGGCATCCGCGACTTCGTGATCCAGTCGACCGCCGAGGTGGTGCCGCTCCAGGTCAACAGCGACGAGGATGCCGGCGAGGAGGTCCGCCTGCGCTACCGCTTCCTCGATCTGCGGCGCGAGAAGGTGCACGCCAACATCCTGCTGCGCTCGCGCGTCATTTCCTCGATCCGCCGCCGCATGATCGAGTCCGGCTTCACCGAATTCCAGACGCCGATCCTGACCTCCTCCTCGCCCGAGGGTGCCCGCGACTTCCTGGTCCCGGCGCGCCTGCATCCTGGCAAGTTCTATGCGCTCCCCCAGGCGCCGCAGCAATTCAAGCAGCTGCTGATGGTGGCCGGCTTCGACCGCTATTTCCAGATCGCGCCCTGCTTCCGCGACGAGGACAGCCGCGCCGACCGTTCGCCGGGCGAGTTCTACCAGCTCGATTTCGAGATGTCCTTCGTGACGCAGGAGGACGTCTTCAACACCATCGAGCCGGTGCTGCATGGCGTGTTCGAGGAATTCGCCGGCGACCGCAAGGTCTCCGCGCTGCCCTTCCCGCGCATTCCCTATGCGACCTCGATGCTGAAATACGGCTCCGACAAGCCGGATTTGCGTAACCCGATCGAGATCGCCGACGTGACCGATTCCTTCCGCGGCTCCGGTTTCGGCATCTTCGCAAAGGCGATTGACGGCGGCGCAATCGTGCGCGGCATCCCGGCGCCGGGTGCCGCATCGAAGCCGCGCAGCTTCTTCGACAAGCTGAACGAATGGGCGCGCTCGGAAGGCGCCGGCGGCCTCGGCTACATCGTCTATGACGCGGCCGGCCCCAAGGGCCCGATCGCCAAGAACCTCGACGAGGCGCGGCTGGCGCAG
>JAEUKU010000050.1 GCA_016794075.1 Rhodospirillaceae bacterium | reverse complement strand
CAGGGTGGCGATGATGTCGCGCACATTGGTGGCGGTGGCGATCTCCACCGCATGCGACTGCATCTCCAGCCGCTTGGCGCGCAGCTGCACCTGCTCCACCGCCTCCTCGCCGGAAATATAGGCGCTGCGCATCGGCTTGGCACCTTTCGCCACCGCGTTCACCACCTGAAGCAGGATGGTGGACTTGCCGATGCCGGGATCGCCGCCGATCAGGATGGCCGAGCCGCGCACCAGCCCGCCGCCGGTCACCCGGTCGAATTCGGCGATGCCGGTCGGCCGGCGCATCGCCTCCGGCGCCTTGCCGTCGAGCGGCACGAACTCGATCTTCCTGCCCTTGCCGCGGCTGAGGCCCTTGGGCAGCGTGTCGGGCGCGCTTTCCTCGACGATGGAGTTCCACGACCCGCAGGCCTCGCACTTGCCCGCCCAGCGCGGAGAGGCCGCGCCGCAGCTCTGGCAGACATATCGGGTGCTCGCTTTCGCCATCGGCGCTCAAATCCCCGCCGGCTCGTGATGCCGCCTAAAGGTGGCGCCCACTAAAGGTGACGAACCGGCATTTTGATCGGGCCCTCGGAGCGGCCCTGCACGAATTGCTCGACATAGGGGTTGCCGGAATGGTCGATCTCGCCGGCATCCCCGTTCCAGATGATTCGCCCATCATAGATCATCGCCGCCCGGTCGGCGATGACCCGCAGCGAATGCATGTCGTGGGTGATCGACAGGGCGGTGGCGCCCAGATCGTCGACGCATTTCTTGATCAGCTCGTTGATCACCTGGCTCATGATCGGGTCGAGGCCGGTGGTCGGCTCGTCGAAAAAGATGATCTCCGGCTCGGCGGCGATGGCGCGGGCAAGGGACACGCGCTTCTGCATGCCGCCGGAAAGCTCGGCCGGGTAGAGCTCGCCCACTTCCGGGCTGAGACCGACGGCGCCCAGCTTGCGCAAGGCGATCTCCTTCGCTTCGCGCCTTTTGGCGCCGCGCCCGGCGATCAGGCCGAAGGCGACGTTCTCCCAGACGGGAAGCGAATCGAACAGCGCGCCGCCCTGGAACAGCATGCCGAACTTGCGCATCACCTCTTCGCGTTCGGCGGCCGACATCCCGAGGACTTCCTGGCCGTCAATCTCGATCGAGCCCTTTTCCGGCTTCATCAGGCCGATGATGCACTTGATCAACACGGATTTGCCCGAGCCCGAGCCGCCAATCACCACCAGCGACTGCCCCTTCGGCACGTCGAGGTCGAGGTCGTTGAGCACGACCTTCCGGCCGAAGGACTTGCACAGGCCGCGGACCTTGATTTTGAGATCACCGCTCATCGGGAGAAGAACAGCTCGGTGACGATGTAGTTGGAGATCAGGATCAGGATCGAGGCGGTGACCACCGCGTTGGTGGTCGCCTTGCCCACGCCCTGGGCGCCGCCACGCGAGCTGAAACCGTGATAGCAGCCCATCAGCGAGATGATGAAGCCGAACACGCCGGCCTTCACCAGGCCGGAGAAGATGTCCAGGAACTCGACGAATTCCACGGTATTCGCCAGATACGTGCCGGGGTTGAATCCGAGCTTGTAGATGCTGACCAGATAGCCGCCGAAAATGCCGATCACGTCCGCCACCGCGACCAGCACCGGCAGCATGGTCAACCCGGCAATGAGGCGCGGCGCGATCAGGTATTTGAACGGGTTGGTGGACAGCGTGGTGAGGGCGTCGATCTGCTCGGTCACCCGCATGGTGCCGAGCTCGGCCGCCATCGCGGCGCCGATGCGTCCCGCCACCATCAATCCGGCCAGCACCGGCCCCAGCTCGCGGGTGATCGATATGACCACGACGTTGGGAATGGCGGTCTCGGCGTTGAAGCGCGAGAAGCCGGTATAGGTCTGCAGCGCCAGGACCATGCCGGTGAAGATCGCCGTCATGCCGACGACGGGGAGCGAATAGTAGCCGATCTCGATCATCTGCTTCAGGATCAGCCGCGGGTAATAGGGCGGCTGCACCGCCATCAGCACGGCGCGGAGGGTGAACAGGGCCACCCGGCCGATCGCCTCCAGCCCGCCGAGGAAGGTGCGCCCCAAGGGCTGCAGCAGGGGCATGTGCGATTACTCCGCCGCCAGATAGGTGCGCTGATAGCGGCGCCTGAGCGCGGTCAGGATCTCGTACCCGATGGTGCCGGCGGCGGCGCCGAGGTCGTCGGCGCTCTGATTCGGTCCCAGGATTTCCACCCAGGCGCCCGGCTCGGCCAGATGCGGCGGCACGTCGCCGATATCGATCGTGATCAGATCCATGGACACGCGACCCACAAACGGCGCCCGAATTCCCCCGACATACGCGGCGCCGACATGGCTGAGGCTGCGCGGAATTCCGTCCGCATAGCCCAAGCCCAGAGTCGCCAAGCGCGTCGCCCGCGAAGAGCGATGGGCACCATAGCCAACGGCCTGACCCTGGTCAATGTGACGGGTCTGCAGGATTCTGGCTTTCAGGCCAATCACTTGGCGCATGGGATTGGATGCCCCCGGAAGCGGGTTGATGCCGTAGAGGGCGGCCCCCGGCCGGGCCAGGTCGAAGTGGAAATCGGGGCCGAGGAAGATGCCGGAGGAATTGGCGAAAGAGCGGATCGGCCGCTTGGGCAGCAGCGGCACCAGGCGGTCGAGCGCCGCGCGCCAGCGCGTCAGCTGCTCCCGGTTCAAGGCATGGGCCGGTTCATCGGAACAAGCGAGGTGGGAGAGGATGACCGGCAGGGGGATGGCGCCGGGCAGCGCGGCATCCCCGATGAACCACTCCAATTCGGCCGGCGACAGCCCCAGCCGTGACATGCCGGTATCGAGGTGCAGCGCCGCCGGCGCCGGCCCCTCGGCCGCGCACCATCGGCGCCAGAGCTCGATCTGCGGCCGGGAGTTCAGCACCGGGATCAGCCGATGGGCGCGGAACTCGCCCTCGTCGCCGCCGAGCGGTCCGGAGAGGACGTAGATCGCCGCCTCCGGCACCGTGGCGCGCAGTGCGACTGCCTCGCCGAGCACGGCGACGAAGAAATGCCGGCAGCCGGCGGCGAACAGGGTCGGCGCGGCGCGCTCGGCACCGAGGCCATAGGCGTTAGCCTTGATCGCGGCGCCACAATCGGCCGGGGCGGCGCGGGATTTCAGCAGGCGGTAATTGGCGGCGAGCGCGCCGAGATCGATGGTCAGCTCGGCCGTCGGGACCACGGTCATGGTGCGGCCAGGCTCAGTGATGCTCGGGCAGGTCTTCGTCGCGGGTCAGGTCGCCAAAGCGGGTGATGCTGCCGTCGAAGAACAGCTCCAGCGTGCCGACCGGGCCGTGGCGCTGCTTGGCGATGATGACCTCGGCGACGTTGTGGACGCGCTCGCCATGCTCCTGCCAGCGCGCCATGCGCTCCTGGAACTTGTCGGTGGATTCGTCGGTGCGTTGCTTCGGCTCGGCGCGCTCGTGGTAGTACTGCTCGCGGTAGACGAACATGACCACGTCGGCGTCCTGCTCGATCGAGCCGGATTCGCGGAGATCGGCGAGCTGCGGCCGCTTGTCCTCGCGGTTCTCGACGGCGCGGGAGAGCTGGGAGAGCGCCATGACCGGCACGTTCAGCTCCTTCGCCACGGCTTTCAGGCCGCGGGTGATCTCGGAGATTTCCTGCACCCGGTTCTCCGACGGCCTGGGGCTCGCCGAGCGCATCAGCTGCAGGTAGTCGACGATGATGAGGTCGAGGCCGAATTGCCGCTTCAGCCGGCGGGCGCGGGTGCGCAGGCCCGGCACCGTCAGCGCCGGCGTGTCGTCGATGAAGAACTGCACGCTGGTCATCGCCTGCGCCGCCTCGACGATCTTCAGGAAATCGTCCTGCTTCACGTCGCCGCGCCGGATGCGGTCGGAGGAGATGCCGGATTTCTCCGCCATGATGCGGTGCGCCAGCTGCTCGGCCGACATTTCCAGCGAGAAGAAGGCGACCCGGTGCCGCGTGCCGCTCTCCGCGTCCTTCACCGCCTCGGCGGCGTTGAAGCCCATATTGGTGGCCAGCGCCGTCTTGCCCATGGAGGGGCGGCCGGCGAGGATGACGAGGTCCGAAGGCTGCAACCCGCCCAGCTTGCGGTCGAGGTCGCGCAGGCCGGTGGTGACGCCGGTGACGTGGCTATCGCGCTTGTAGGCGATCTCGGCCATGTCGAGGGCGCTTTTCAGCACCGCGTCGAACTTCTTGGGGCCGCCCTCGACCTGGCCGCCTTCGGCCAGGTTGAACAGGCGCATTTCCGACCGCTCGATCTGGTCGATCGCGGTCACGTCGGGGTCGTAGGCGAAGCTGTCGTTGACGATGTCCTCGCCCACGCCGATCAGTTGCCGGCGCAGATACAGATCGAAGATGGCGCGGCCGTAATCCTCGGCATTGATGACGGTAACGACGGCCTGGGCCAGTTGCACAAGGTATTGCGCGCCGCCGATCTCCGCCAGGGCGCCGTCCTGGTCGAACAAATTCTTCAGCGTGACCGGGTTGGCGATCTGCCCGCGCAGCACCAGCTTGCCGATCGCCTCATAGATGCGGCCGTGCAACGCGTCGGCGAAATGCTCGGGGCGCAGGAACTCGCTGACGCGGTTATAGACCTCGTTGTTGGCGAGGAGCGCGCCGAGCAAGGCCTGCTCGGCCTCGTAATTGTGCGGCGGCACGCGCGGCGGGATCGAACCCGGCCCTTCGCGCAACCTGGCGACGTTTGATGTCTTGGCCCCCGATTCCATGGCGCGACCTTACTGCTTACGACTCGGAACGGGTTGAAATTCGTCCTGTGGATAACGTGTATATCGTGGGAAAGAATCAGGCAACGCTTCCGAAAGGCGGATGGCGTATTGTCACGGGCCATGACCGCTGACCTGTTCACCCCACATCTGCGCCGCGCCGTCCTGCTCGTCGCGCTGCTCAACCTCGCCTATTTCGGCGTCGAGTTCTCGGCAGCGATATCAATCGCTTCGGTCTCGCTCTTCGCCGACAGCATCGACTTCCTGGAGGACGCCTCGGTCAATCTGCTGATCGTGCTCGCGCTCGGCTGGTCGCTCGCGGCTCGCGCGCGGCTCGGCATGGGACTCGCCGCGATCCTGCTGGTGCCGAGCCTCGCCGCCTTGTGGGAGATCTGGCAGAAGTTCAGCGCGCCGGTGGCGCCGGAGGCGCTGCCGATGTCCCTGGTCGGCGCCGGCGCGCTCGCCGTCAATCTCGGCTGCGCGCTGCTGCTCGCCCGCTTCCGCAAGGCGCAAGGAAGCCTGACCAAGGCCGCCTTCCTCTCCGCCCGCAACGACGCCATCGCCAATGTCGCCATCATCGCTGCCGGCTTCGCCACCGCCGCCACCGCCTCGCACTGGCCGGACCTCGTCGTCGGCATCGGCATCGCGCTGATGAACGCCAACGCGGCGTGGGAGGTGTGGGAAGCCGCGCGCGGCGAGCAGAAGGCCCACCGGCCGTGAGGCCCGAACAGTCGCCTGCGGAGTTCCCCTGTTGCGACCTCTATCTGCAGCGGCTGCGCAAAGCAAAACGGCCGCCCCTTGCGGGACGGCCGTTTGCGGTATCGATGACAGCGAAGCTTAGGCTTCGGCGGCCGGTTGCTCGCCGGCGCCGGCGGTCGCCTGCGCCGCTTCCTCGAGCAGCTTGTCGAGATCGGGGGTCTCGCCCTCGGTCTTGACCACCGCCGCGCCGAGCTTCTCCTGCTGCGCCGCCTCGTCTTCCGACTTGGCGACGTTGGCGGTGACCGTGACGATCACCTCCGGGTGCAAAGCGAGGCGCACCTTGTGCAGGCCCAGCGTCTTGATCGGCTTGTCCAGGATGACCTGGCGCCGGTCGACGGTGAAGCCCGCGGCGGTGACGCCGTCGGCGATGTCGCGATTGGCGACGGAGCCGAACAGCATGCCGGTCTCGGAAGCCTGGCGGATGACCACGATCTTCAGGCCGTCGACCTTCTTCGCGATCTTCTCGGCTTCTTGGCGGCGCTTCAGGTTGGTGGCTTCGATCTGAGCGCGCTGCTCCTCGAAACGCTTCTTGTTGTCCTCGGTGGCGCGCAGGGCCTTCTTGCGCGGCAGGAGGAAGTTGCGCGCGAAGCCCGCCTTCACGGAGACGACGTCGCCGATCTGGCCCAGCTTCTCGATGCGCTCCAGCAGAATCACGTCCATGGCTGCGCCCTCCTTACTTCAGCACGTAGGGCAGCAGGCCAAGGAAGCGGGCGCGCTTGATCGCCTGGGCGAGCAAACGCTGCTTCTTGGCGCTGACCGCGGTGATGCGGCTCGGCACGATCTTGCCGCGCTCGGAAACGAAGCGCTGCAGCAGCTTGATGTCCTTGTAGTCGATCTTCGGCGAATTGGCGCCGGAGAACGGGCAGGACTTGCGGCGGCGGAAGAACGGCCGACGGCCGCCACCACCGCGCGGGGTGCTTTCAGTCGCGGCGGTGCTCATGCCACGTCTCCTTCATTTCCCTTGTTCTCGCGCACGGGACGCAGCCGGTCGTCGCGCTCCGGGCGCTCGCCGCGCTCACCCCCACGCTCACCACGATCGCCGCCGAAGCCGCGGTC
>JAEUKU010000039.1 GCA_016794075.1 Rhodospirillaceae bacterium | reverse complement strand
GCCGGCGACACCTATTTCACCCATGACAAATCGCTGAACACCGACTTCAATTCGGGCAAAGACATCCAGCACGCGCTATCAGGCACAGCGGACGGCCAGCTGATCGTCGGCTTCGAGGATCTGAACGGCGGCGGCGACCGTGACTATGAGGACGTTGTCTTCAGCGTCGGCATGGGCACCTACAACGTCAACAAGCTGACCCAGAGCGTGGTGCAGCCCAGCGTCGACTTCACAGATATCGACGGCGACACCCTGGGCCGGGCGGTCATCCATACCAGCGGCTTCCAGGCCGGCGATACCCTGAACGTGCCGCCCAGCGACCTGTTCGATGTCGGCATCGTCCAGAACGGGAACGACTGCACCATCACCATCACCGGCAAGTCCGGCAGCGAGACCGCCGACCAGTACGAGAGCTTCGTCAATTCGATCTTCTTCTCGACCAGCAGCCAGGCCGAGGGCGACCGGCACATCGGCTACAGCATCGTCGACGAAGGTGGGCTCACGTCGAATATCGGCCAGGCCGTGATCGGCGTCTCGAACAGTTATGAGATTTCATCTTCGGAACTCGCCCCGGGCCAGGACCTGCTGGGCTCGGGCGACGACCACCTGCATCTGAACGGCACCCTCGCCGGTGCGCTCGATCTGGGCGCCGGCGACGACACGCTGCACATAGCGGAAATGAACGGCAGTCTGGGCCATGGCGATTTCGCCCAGTTGGCCAATGTCGAGGCGATCGACACCACGGGTTTCGGCACGAATGTCGTGGCCCTGTCCATCGCGGACGTGCTCGACATGACCGATGCCGATCATCACCTGACCGTCCTCGGCGACAAGGGCGACGTCGTAAACCTGTCGGGCGACGGCTCCGGCCATCACTGGACGGTGATCGAGGCCGGGGAAACCTTCACCACCTACGCTTGGAGCGATCCAGTTCAACAGGCAGTGGTTGAGATCAGCAACCAACTGACGGCCAACCTGAGTAACTGATCCCCTAGGTATGCGTACAAGCGGTCGGCGCCGATCCCGCCCCAGGATCGGCGCCGATTCTCTTAGCGGCCCTGGAAGTTGGCCTTGCGCTTTTCCGAGAAGGCCCGCACGCCCTCCTTGGCGTCCTCCGACAGCAGCGACTTCTCGTACATCGGCAGCTTGCCGCTGCGGATGAGCTTGAAGGAATCGCGGATGGAATGCCCGTCCATCTCGCGCAACGCCTCCTTCAGCGCCTGGATGGTGAGCGGCGCCCCTTCGGCGATGGTGGCAGCCCATTCGCGGGCGGCTTCCATGGGCTGATCCTTGGGCACGATCTTGTTGATCATGCCGTAGTGGAGCGCCTCCTCGGCCTTCATGCGGCGGCCGAGCAGCAGCAATTCCATGGCGATGTTGTGCGGCAGGCGCCGCGGTACCCGCTGGATGCCGCCGGAATCCGGGATGATGCCGATGGGGAGCTCCGGCAGCGCGAACTCCACATGCTCGGCGCAGATGATGAGGTCGCAGGCGATGGCGAGTTCGAAGCCGCCGCCCAGCGCCAGGCCGTTCACCGCGGCGATCACCGGCTTGTTCAGCGTCCATAGCTCGGTCAGACCGGCGAAGCCGCCGGGGCCGTAATCGGTGGTCTCCCACCACTTGCCGACTTCCTCGTTCTGGTGCGCCGCCTTGAGATCCCAGCCGGCGCAGAAGATGCGGTCGCCCGCCGCCGTGACGATGCCGCAGCGGATATTCGGATCGTTCTGCATCTCGACGAAAGCCTCGCCCAGCGCGCGGCTGGTGGCAAGGTCGATGGCGTTCACCTTCGGCCGGTCGAGCGTGACCTCCATGACGTGACCGCGCTTTTCGACGCGAACCGGGCTGCTCATGTTCCAACTCCCCTCAAGTGCCTGATCTGAAACGGGCGTATCACGCCACAATAGTGCTTGTTGACGAATTTCGACACATCCTCTAAGTCCCGGCGACGCTGCGCCAAGCTGACGATCCGGAACCAAGGGCCGCCCCGCCAAGGGTGCGCCGGGGTGGGGCTGACTGTGCGCGACACCGACCAGATGCTGATCGCCTGCCAGAGCGGCAACCGGGAGGCCTTTTCCAGCCTCTATCGCCTCGCGTCGCCGCAACTCTTCGGGCTTGCGCTGCGTATCCTCAGAAGGCGCGACTGGGCGGAAGAAGCGCTGCAGGAATGCTTCGTCACCGTGTGGCGGCGCGCCGGCGACTATCGACCGGATTTTGGCCCGGCCATGCCGTGGATCACGGTCATTCTGCGCAACAAGTGCCTGGACCGGCTGCGGCGGGAAAAACCGCTGCAGCCGCTCGACGAGGGTGCGGCGGCGGAGCAGCCGGATGACGGCCCCTCGCCGCTCGAAGGCGCGATGGCGAATGCCGAGGCCATGCGCCTGAAAGGTTGCGTCGAAGAACTGGAGGGCGCGCAGAAGACGTCGATCCTGCTCGCCTATTACGAAGGCCTGACGCATGAGCAATTGGCCACGCGCATGGCGGCGCCCCTGGGCACCGTGAAGAGCTGGATCCGCCGCGGCCTGCAACGCCTGAAGAAGTGCCTCGAGCCATGACCGAGACCGAGAACGACGATCTGGACGGGTTGGCCGGCGAATACGTCCTCGGCACATTGTCCGGCGCCGACCGTGCGCAATTCGAGGCGCGTCTGCGCATCGATGCGGCCGCGGCGCACGCCGTGGCCGCATGGTCGCAGCGGCTGCAGCCGCTCGCCGATGCCGTGCAGCCCGCAATCCCGTCTGCCAGCCTGTGGCGTCGCGTCGCGCAGGAGGTCGGCATCCCGTACCAACCGGCCTATCGCCGCTGGATCGCCGCTGCGCTCGCCGCCGCGATCCTGGCGGCGGCACTGTTCTTCGGCGACATGGCGCGCCAGCCCAGCGTGACCGCCATCGCCACGCTGGCGCCCCAGGACGGTACCGCGGCCTTCACCGTATCCATGCGCGAGGGACGCGAAACCCTGCTCGTCCGCGCCGGCACGGTCGATCCGCTGCAGAATCAATCCTATGAGCTGTGGGTGGTGCCGCCGTCCGGCGCGCCGGTCTCGCTCGGGCTGGTGAACGCATCGGGCGAGACCGAGCGCGATGTCCCGCGGGACAAGCGGCCACTGCTGGAAACCGGAGTCATTCTTGCGGTCAGTCTGGAGCCCGCCGGAGGGTCGCCGACCGGGGCGCCGACCGGCCCTGTCCTGTTCACCGGGGCCATATCTACGCCGCAATAGAGCATCCGGATGCGTCACGAAAGAGTGACGCATCCGCTCGCATTCAGCCCCGCGTAGCTCCCATGCAGGCACGTCGCAGAGACGGCCTCCTCAACGTGGGAGAAGATGATATGTCGATCGAGACCACCCGCCTGATCACGGGCATGAACCGGGGCGAGACCAACAGCATCCTGACCGATCGCCGCGCGTTGTTGCGTGGCGCGGGCACCTTCGGCCTCTCGGCCGCGGCCATCGCCGTCCTCGGCGGCTGCGAGAGCATGGCGGCGAGCAAGAGCGCCACGGCGGCGGATGTCGACATCCTCAATGTCGCCCTCGGCCTGGAGCATGAGGCGATCAGCGCCTACCAGCTTGGCGCCCAGAGCGGCCTGCTGCAGGATCCCGTGCTGCAGGTGGCGGTGGCGTTCCAGAGCCATCACAAGGGCCATCGCGACGCCCTGGTCGCCACCATCGAGAAGCTCGGCGGAAAGCCGGTGGCCGAGCAGTCGATGAGCGACTATGCAACGGCCCTGAACGCCGGCAGCCTGAAGAGCCAGGCCGACGTGCTGCATCTCGCCGCGCGGCTGGAGAAGGGTGCCGCCAACGCCTATCTCGGCGTGATCCCCACTTTCGGCGACAAGGGCCTGGCGCAGGTCGCCGGCCGCCTGGCGGCGGACGAGACGATGCACTGGACGGCGCTGGCGAGCGCGCTCGGCGAGCAGCTGCCGGCCAAGGCCCTGACGTTCGGCGCGTAACCCCCGCGCCCGCCGCCGCCGGCGACGATCTCCTCGCGATCGTCCCGGCGGCGGGATGTGCCCGATCATCGGAGCCCGCCTCATGCGACGCCTCGTCCTCGCCACCTGTGCCGTCCTGCTGGCGCCGGAGGCCGCCATCGCCGCCGATCCGGCGCGTGGCGCGGAGATCTACAACTCCCGCTGCATCGCCTGCCATGCGCCGGATGCCAACCGCGTCGGGCCGAAGCATCGCGGCGTGGTCGGGCGGGCCGCCGGTTCGGTGCCCGGCTTCGCGTATTCCAAGGCCCTGAAAGGTGCCGGGCTTACCTGGGACGAAGCCACACTCGACCGCTGGCTCGCCGATCCGGAAGCCTTCCTTCCGGGCCAGCGGATGAATTTCCGGGTCGCCGACCCCGCCGACCGGGCGGATCTGATCGCTTATCTTCAGACCCTGCGCTAGGCGTCTGCCGATTTCACGATTTTAGACAGTTAAATATCTAATCCATTGCCACTTCTGTGAGAAAAAATAACAGCGTTGTGCGATAAATTCGGACTAAATCACAATTTCACACATATTCTTTCTATTGACATAAACGGTGTGGAATATGATCTATAGACGCAGAAAGATCGGTGGAGAGCGCCGGTCGCGAAGGTCATTTGCCCGCGTGTACCCACCATGCAGCCGCAGCCGCACCTCATCCCCGCCGCGCCCGGTGGATCAATCGTCGACCCGCCATCGACACTCGATCTGCTGCGCCGGGCGGATGCGCTGAACCGGCGCTGGGCGGATGCCACGGCCGGGCAGATTCTCGCCGACGTCCTGACGCGCGACTTCGCCGGCCGCATCGCCCTGGTCTCATCCTTCGGTGCCGATGCCGCCGTGCTGCTGCATCTGGCGGCGCAGATTGACCGCCACGTGCCGGTACTGTTCCTCGATACCGGCAAGCACTTCCTGGAAACGCTGACCTACCGCGACATTCTGGTCGGCCGTTTCGGCTTCACCGATGCGCGATCGCTGGAGCCGGATCCCGCCGACCTCGCGCGCGAAGATCCGAACGGCGATCTGTGGGCGCGCCAGCCCAACCGCTGCTGCGCGCTGCGCAAGGTGGTGCCGCTGGAAAAGGCGCTGCAGGACTTCGATGCCTGGATCACCGGGCGCAAGCGTTACCAGAATGCCGAACGCGCCGGCCTGCCCTTCGCCGAAGTGTCGGACGGCCGGCTCAAGATCAACCCGCTCGCCAATTGGAGCGAGGCGGAGATCAACCAGGCCTTCAAGGACTTCAAGCTGCCCCGGCACCCGCTGTTCGACGAGGGCTACGCCTCGATCGGCTGCGCGCCCTGTACGCGGCGCATCCTGGACGGCGAAGACAGC
>JAEUKU010000033.1 GCA_016794075.1 Rhodospirillaceae bacterium | reverse complement strand
GCTGTGTTAGCTTTCGACCTCCGTGAGCCCAGTCGGGCTCGATGAAACACCTGCCTGCAAAGCATATTCACGCGGCGGAATGTTGCCAAGGGCCATGTGAGGCCGGCTCTCATTGTAGTCGCGTCTCCAGGCCTCGATCAGGACCCTGGCCTCCGCCAGAGTGTAGAAGATCTCCCCGTTGAGCAGCTCGTCTCGGAGCTTGCCGTTGAAGGATTCGTTGTAGCCGTTCTCCCAGGGGCTGGCCTTTTCGATGTAGAGCGTGCGCACGCCGATCTTGCCGAGCCAGTCCTTGACGACGTTGGCGATGAACTCGGGGCCATTGTCGGACCTGATGTGCTCCGGCGGGCCATGGGTGATGAACAGGTCCGTGAGCGCTGCCAGCACGTCGTCGCTGCGCAGCTTGCGTCCGAGTGGAAGCGCCAAGCACTCGCGGGTGAACTCGTCGATCACCGTCAGGATGCGGAACTTGCGCCCGTCATGGGTGCGGTCCTCGACGAAGTCGTAGGCCCAGACATGGCTCGGCCGCTCCGGCCGCAGCCGGATGCAGGAGCCGTCCGCAAGCCACAAACGGCCGCGCCGCGGCTGTCTTGCCGGAACCTTCAGCCCCTCCCGCCGCCAGATGCGCTCGACCCGCTTGTGGTTGACGCCCCATCCGGCATCCCGCAGCAGGGCGGTGATCCGGCGGTAGCCGTAGCGGCCGTGCCGCTTGGCCAGATCGACGATGTCGGCGGTCAGCGCCGCCTCGTCATCCCGCGTCCTGGGAGCCTTGCGCTGGGTCGAGCGGTGCTGCCGAAGCATCGAGCAGGCCCGGCGCTCCGAGATCGGATAGAGCGACCGGACGTGCTCGATGGCGGCACGGCGGCGGGCGGGGCCTAGAAGTTTCCCTTGGCCACCTCCGCCAGCACCTGCTTGTCCAGCGTGAGATCGGCGACCGCCTTGCGCAGCCGCGTGTTCTCCCGCTCCAGCTCCTTCAGCCGCTTGGCCTGGTCCATCTTCAGGCCGCCATATTCCTTGCGCCAGCGATAGTAGGTCTGGTCGGTAACCCCGATCGACCGGACCGCTTCGCCCAGCGACCCACCCCGGCCCACCAGGACCTCAACCTCACGCAGCTTGCCTATGATCTGTTCCGCCGAATGCCGTTTCTTGGGCATCTCCTGCCTCCTCTTGAATGGCCATACGATGTTAACCGATGGACCACTTCAATGGGGGCAGGTCATCCTGGACTATGGGGCAGCGGGTGCGAAACCTGCATCCTGAAGGGGGGGTGATCGGACTCGGAATCTCTCCTGTCAGTGTGGGTATCTCCCTGATGGCGGCGGCTCGGGGATCTGCAGACGGGACAGAGGCGAGCAGAGCCTGCGTATAGGGATGATGAGGCATGCGATAAACCTGCTCGCTCGTTCCCTCTTCAACTATCCTTCCGAGATACATTACATAAACTTGCGACGCTGCCTGTCGGACCTGCGCCAGATCGTGAGCGATAAGCAGGATTGCCACATCCAAGTCCTTTTGCAGCTCCAGAAACAGGTTCATGACCTGTGCTCTTATCGACAAATCAAGTGCCGAGACCGGTTCATCGCATATCAACACTTCCGGCTCGACGGCCAGCCCTGTTCAATTTTGAACATCTTGCGGGGCCCCGCTTGACGATAGTTGCATCAGTATTCCCACCTCGCCGGCAACGCCCCTCATCCCCCGATAGGCAAGCTTGCCGGCGGGGCTTTTTCTTTAGCCAATGTGGCCGAGTTCGTGAGCTCTCCGCCGTTCGAAGGTATCCAGCGGGTACCGTGGAAAAACCCGGCCGGGGCAGTTCCCGATGGCTGCGGCGAAAGCTCACGCCGGTGGTCCGGAATGTGCGGCCAAATGACACTTTAATACCAGGACATGGCTGGACCTGGGTGATAGCTTCGTCGCGAAAGCCCTAGAGAAGTGCCGGCATTTCCACCTGCCTGGCTGTAGGGAGACCCGAGGGCTCATGGCGCCTTCGACGCGCGATAGAAAGGTCGCTTTGATAAACTTGATTGGTCGGGTCCTGGCGCGCGCGCGCGCCGCCCCGCCATGGGACAGCCATCGTCCGGTTCGCGAGGAGCTCTTCAGCCTGGAGCGGCTAGAGGAGCATGCGCGGAGCCTCGCGCTTGCCCAGCTGGTGGCGCCCAAGTCGGCCAGAGGCCGCTCACTCGCCGGCAGGCTCGCCGACAATGCAGCGGCGCTGCTCAACGCCTATCGAGTCAATGCCAAGGCGATCGATGAGGGGCGCGCCATTACGCCGGCGGCAGGGTGGCTGGTTGACAACTTTCATCTCATCGAGAAACAGATCCGCGAGATCCGCTCCGACCTGCCGCCCGGCTATTATCGGCAACTGCCCAAGCTGGCCGCAGGACCGTTTGCCGGGTATCCGCGGGTCTTCGGTGCGGCATGGGCCTTTGTCGCCCACACCGACAGCCGCTTCGATCCGGAAATGCTGGTTCGGTTCATTCGCGCCTATCAGCAATCACAGCCCTTGGCCATCGGCGAGCTCTGGGCGGTTGCGATCACACTGCGGATCGTCCTGGTGGAAAATCTCAGGCGGCTCGCGGAGCGGATCGTGCTGAGCCGCATCGCGCGCCAGGAGGCCGACCTCATTGCCAACCGGTTGCTCGGTGTCGGTGGAATCCCCGCAGAACCGGTATCAGCAGTGCTCGGCGCCTATGCCCCGGGGCCGCTCGCGGATGCCTTCGCTGTCCAGTTTGTCCATCGGCTGCGCGATCAGGACCCCCAGGTCACGCCCGCGCTGACTTGGCTCGACGAACGGCTCGCGGCGCAGGGAACGACAGCCGACGCCGTGGTGCACGACGAGCACCAGAGGCAAGGCGCCGCAAATGTGACCGTGCGCAACATCATAACCAGCATGCGGCTGATCTCCGACGTGGATTGGACGGAGCTGGTCGAGCGCATGAGCCTGGTCGACGACGTACTGTCGGCCGGCAGCGGCTTCTCAGCCATGGATTTTGCGACGCGGAATCTCTATCGGAGCGCGGTCGAGGCTTTGGCCCGGGGCGCGAACAGTTCGGAGATCGAGGTCGCGCAAAAGGCCGTGCTGGCTGCGCAGTCCGGGCCTGCGGGCGGTGGCGACACGGACCAAGATCGTCGTGCCGATCCCGGCTACCATCTGCTCGCCGGGGGGCGCCGCGCGTTCGAAGCCGCGATCGGCTACCGGCCGCCGCACGCCGTGATAGGCCGCTGGATCCGCTCCACCGGCATGACGGGATATTTGAGCGCAACCGCCGCCGTCGCGGCTATGCTCCTGGCCATACCGCTGTCCGGCGCGGCGGGCAGCGGGCTCGGCGGCGGCTGGCTGTGGCTGATCGGCGCGCTAGGCGTGATGCCGGCGATCGACGCCGCCGTCGCCCTCGTGAATCGCGGCGTATCGCAGAGCCTCGGCGCGACTCGGCTGCCCGCCTTGGCGCTTCGCGAAGGCGTTCCATCGGAGCTTCGCACGATGGTCGCGGTGCCGACGATGCTGACGACGAAGGCAGCGATCGAGGAGCAGGTCGAGCGGCTCGAGATTCATCACTTGGCAAGCCCGAAAGGCGCACTGCATTTCGCCTTGCTTTCCGACTGGCAGGACGCCGCAACGGAACATGTGGACGGCGATGCCGAGCTCCTGGCCGCCGCTGCCGATGGGATCGCTGAGCTCAATCGCCGCTATGGCACGGCGCCCGGCGGTCCACGTTTCTTGCTGCTGCATCGTCGTCGCGTCTGGAACGGGAGCGAAGGCCGCTGGATCGGCTGGGAACGCAAACGCGGCAAGTTGCACGAGCTGAACCGGCTTTTGCGCGGCGCGCGCGATACCACCTTTATACCCTGGAACGGCCAGCCAGCGACAACGCCGGTGGCGGTACGCTATGTCATCACACTCGATGCCGATACGAGACTGCCGCACGACACGGTGCGGCGGCTGATCGGCAAGATGGCGCACCCGCTGAACCGTCCTCGCTTCGATCCCGCGGCCGGCAGGGTGGTGGAGGGGCATGGCATCCTGCAGCCCCGCGTCACGCCGTCCTTGCCCGTCGGCCGCGAGGGATCCCTGTTCCAGCGCACATTCTCCAGTCTTGCCGGGATCGATCCCTATGCCGGCGCCGTCTCCGACGTTTACCAGGACCTGTTCGGCGAAGGCTCCTATACCGGCAAGGGCATCTACGACGTCGATGCGTTTGAAGCGGCGCTTACGGGCAGAGTGCCGGACTCCACGCTGCTGAGCCACGATCTGTTTGAGGGGATATTCGCGCGCGCCGGTCTCGCCTCGGACGTAGAGGTCGTCGAGGATTTTCCAGCGCGCTACGATGTCGCCGCCCTGCGCAGCCATCGGTGGGCTCGCGGCGATTGGCAACTGCTGCCGTGGATTGTCGGTCGGGGCCCGACCGGTGCCGCCGGCCGTCCCTTTGGCTCGATCCCGACGGTCGGGCGCTGGAAGATGCTCGACAATCTGCGTCGGACACTGTCCGCGCCGGCCGCGATTCTCGCCTTGCTGGCCGGTATGACGCTGCCGCTTCCCGCCGCCTCGATCTGGACCGCGTTCGTTCTGTCGACGATCGCACTGCCCGCTCTGATCCCCGTCCTCGGCGCCATGATTCCCAGTCGCGCCGGGATCACGATGCGCAGTCATCTGCGGGCGCTTGGCATCGATTTCCGCCTTGCCTTGACCCAGTCGGCGCTACAGGTCGCGTTTCTCGCGCATCACGCGTGGCTGATGGGCGACGCGATCGCCCGAACCCTGGTGCGGTTGCTGATCACGCGCCGGCATCTCCTCGAGTGGGTTCCGGCGGCCCAGGCCGCGATCGGGCCGCGGCTGGATCTTCCCGGCTTCTATCGGCGAATGGCGGGCGCGGTGGTCATCGGCGTCCTCCTCTTCGCCGTTGCGGTCCTGTCGAGGCAGGGAACCTGGCCGTTGGCGGGCATGTTCGCGACACTTTGGATCGCTTCACCCGCCATTGCGCGCTGGGCAAGCCGGTCACCGCTCGCGATCGGCCGGCTGGCCCTGGAACCGGCCGCCGCCAAAGCCCTGCGGCTGACGGCGCGCCGCACCTGGCGGTTCTTCGAGAGCTTCGTCACGGAAGCCGATCACATGCTGCCGCCGGACAATTTCCAGGAGGACCCGGTACCGGTACTCGCGCACCGCACATCGCCGACGAATCTCGGGCTCTATCTCCTTTCCGTGGCAACCGCCCGGGATCTCGGCTGGATTGGCGCCACGGAAGCCGCCGAGGCGTTGCAGGCGACGCTGACCACCATGAGCAACCTCAAGCGCTTTCGCGGCCACTTCTACAATTGGTATGACACCCGCGACCTGCGGCCGCTCGAACCGCACTATATCTCCTCCGTCGACAGCGGCAATCTGGCGGCGCATCTGATTGCACTCGCCAATACATGCCGCGAATGGCGCGATCTGCCGGTCGCTGATGCGCGGCGCCTCGACGGAATCGCGGACGCTCTCGCGTTGACCCGATACGAGGCGACTCAACAGCAGGACGGCAGGCGCACGCAGACCGTCACTTGGAGCCAGCTCGATGATGCGCTCAGCCAGCTAATCGCCGGCGTGCAGCGAAGGCCGACGGGCAACACCAGCATCGCGGACTGGCTGGACGAGCTCTCGGCCCAGGCCGAGACGATGGTGGATATCGCCCGCGCGCTGACGCTGGAGCGCGGCAGCGACACCGCCGAGGACATGCTGTTCTGGGCAGAGGCAGCGGCGAATGCGATCGGGAGCCATCGCCGAGATCTTGCCCCAGAGGCCGATGTCGCGCTGGCGCGGCGCTTGATGGTCCTGGAGGAGAGTGCGCGCGCAATGGCGCTGGCGATGGATTTCGGGTTTCTTCTCGATCACGATCGCAAGCTGCTGTCGATCGGATACCGCGTCCCCGACGGTGCGCTTGATCCAAGCTGCTACGACCTGCTCGCGTCCGAGGCAAGGCTGGCGAGCTTCGTGGCGATCGCCAAGGGAGATATCCCCGCCCGTCACTGGTTCCGGCTTGGCCGAGCCGTTGCGCCGATCTCACATGGCGCCGCATTGATCTCCTGGTCAGGGTCGATGTTCGAGTATCTCATGCCGTCCCTGGTGATGCGCGCGCCTACCGGCAGCCTGATCGAGTGGACCAGCCGACTGATCGTGCGTCGCCAGATAGAATATGGAGTCACGCTTGGGGTGCCCTGGGGCATATCCGAATCGGCCTACAACGCCCGCGACCTGGAGCTTACCTACCAGTATTCGAATTTCGGCGTTCCAGACCTTGGGCTGAAGCGTGGCCTTGGCGACGACGTCGTCATCGCGCCCTACGCCACGGCGTTGGCCACGATGGTCGATCCGCTGGCCGCGGGGCGAAATTTCGATCGGCTTGCCGCGGTCGGAGCGCGCGGCCGTTACGGGTTCTACGAAGCCCTGGATTATACGCCCGCGCGCGTGCCGGAGGGCGGCAGCGTCGCGATTGTAAGGGCCTACATGGCGCATCATCAGGGCATGACGATCGTCGCAATCGCGGATGCGTTGCTGGATGGCGTCATGCGGGCGCGCTTCCATGCCGAGCCCATCGTCCGGGCCACGGAATTGCTGCTGCAGGAGCGGACTCCCCGCGATGTCGCTGCGGCGCAGCCATGGGCGGCAGCGGCAAGTGCTGCGATCAAGGTTCGCGAGGTCGATACCTCCGACGGCCGGCGATTCAGCTCGGCACAGGAAGCAACGCCCGCCACACATCTGCTCTCCAACGGCCGCTACGCGGTCATGCTCACCAGCGCTGGCTCCGGCTACAGCCGCTGGCGTGATCTGGCGGTGACACGGTGGCGCGAAGACTCCACCTGCGACGACTGGGGCTCCTATGTCTTTATGCGGGACGTCCAGAGCGGCGACGTGTGGTCGGCGGGGTATCAGCCGATTGGTGCCGAGCCGGATGAGTACCGCGTCACGTTCCCGGAAGGTCGAGCCGAGATCAGCCGCCGTGATGGGACATTGACCACAGTTCTGGACGTCGTGGTCTCGGCGGAAGACGACGCCGAGGTGCGTCGTGTCTCGATCTCCAATACCGGCGAGAGCGTTCGGGAGATCGAAGTGACATCCTACGCCGAGCTTGTGTTGACCACCCAGGCGGCCGACCTTGCCCATCCCGCTTTCTCCAAGCTGTTCGTGGTGACCGAGTATCTTGCCAGTGTCGGCGCGATCCTGGCGACCAGGCGACGGCGCGCGCCAAGCGAACCCGAGATCTGGGCCGCACACCTCGCCGCCGTCGAAGGGGAAGCAGTGGGCAAGCCGGAAGTGGAGACTGACAGAGGTCGCTTCCTCGGACGCGGGCGCAGTGTTCGAAATCCCATCGCGTTGTCCGATGGCCGGCCGCTGTCGAACACCATCGGCAGTGTGCTCGATCCCATCTTCGCCCTACGTCACCGCGTCCGGATTGGCCCGGGTGGCATCGCGCGCATCAGCTTCTGGACGCTGGTCGCTCCGTCCCGCGGTGCGGCTCTCGACTTAATCGACAAGCATCGAGATGTCACCGCATATGATCGCGCGGCCACGTTGGCCTGGACCCAGGCGCAGGTGCAGCTCCACTATCTCGGCATTGGTCCGGGTGAAGCCGGCCTCTTCCAGCGTCTCGCCGGCCATGTTCTCTATGCGGCGCCGATGATGCGCCCGACCTCCGAGACAATTCGGCGCGGCACCGGCGGGCAGCCGGGGCTATGGGGGCAGGGCATCTCAGGGGACCTGCCGATCGTGCTCCTGCGCATATCCGAGGCGGAAAATCTCGATATCGCGCGCCAGTTGCTGGAGGCCCACGAATACTGGCGCATGAAAAAGCTTGCCGTCGATCTCGTCATCATAAACGAGAGGGCGTCGTCCTATGTCCAGGATCTTCAGGTCGCACTCGATACTCTGGTTCGCACGAGCCAGTCGCGGCCGCGGAGTGAGATGGACGGGCTACCCGGCCGCGTCTTCATACTCCGCGCCGATCTGATTTCAGCGGAATTGCGCCTGCTTCTTGCGGCGGTGGCGCGGGTCGTGCTGGTGGGCCAACGTGGCCAGTTGGCCGATCAGCTCGATCGAATTCCGGGAACCAAGATCTCCACCGGACCCACCATGGGGCATACTTCCGTGGAACGGGAGCCGCCGGCGGTGCCCAGGGTGCCGGAGCTGGAGTTCTTCAATGGGCTCGGCGGCTTCGCCGACAACGGAAAGGAGTACGTGACCATTCTGGGCCCGGGTCAGTCGACGCCGGCGCCGTGGATCAATGTCATCGCCAATCCCGATTTCGGCTTCCAGGTCGCGGCCGAGGGGGGCGGCTACACCTGGTCCGTGAGCAGCCGCGAGAACCAGCTGACACCCTGGTCGAACGACCCTGTCGCGGATCGACCGGGCGAGATTTTCTATCTGCGCGACGAGGAAACCGGAGAGGTCTGGTGTCCAACTGCCTCGCCGATCCGTGACGAGGCAGCGACTTGTGTGGCGCGTCACGGCCGGGGCTACAGCCGGTTCGAGCATGCGGCGCATGGAATTGCCGCTGATCTTGTCCAGTTCGTCCCGCTCAGCGATCCGATCAAGATTTCGCGCATCCAGCTCCACAACACGTCGAGCCGCGTGCGCCGGCTTTCGGTGACGACATACGCGGAATGGGTCCTGGGACCTTCGCGGGCCATCTCGGCGGCGTTCGTGGCGACGGAGATTGATCCCGAGACCGGCGCGATGTTCGCCCGCAACGCGTGGAATTCGGCCTTCGGAGCGCGCGTCGCATTTGCGGATTTCGGCGGTCGGCAAACCGACTGGACGGGCGACCGGCGGGAGTTCCTCGGCCGCAATGGAACAGTCGCGAGCCCGGCGGCACTTGCGCGCGCCGGCCCGTTCTCCAACAAAGTCGGCGCGGGCCTTGATCCGTGCGGTGCCCTTCGTACCACGGTCGAATTGGCGCCCAACGCCGCAATCGAACTGGTGGCGTTCCTGGGCCAAGCCGCCAGCGCCGACGACGCCCGCCGACTGGTCACGCAGTATCGCGCCGCCGATCTCGACGCCGTGCGATCCGCGATCAATCGACACTGGGACGATGTACTGGGCGCGGTGCAGGTCAAAACTCCAGACCGTTCGATGGACATCATGCTGAACGGCTGGCTGCTCTACCAGACGCTCGCATGCCGGGTCTGGGCCCGCTCGGCGTTCTACCAGTCCAGCGGCGCATACGGCTTCCGCGATCAGCTGCAGGACGGCATGGCGCTCGTTACGGTACGCCCGGCAATGGTGCGCCACCACCTGCTGCGCGCGGCGGCGCGCCAGTTTGTCGAAGGCGACGTCCAGCATTGGTGGCTGCCGCATTCCGGCCAGGGCGTCCGTACGCGCATTTCGGACGACCGCGCCTGGCTTGCCTTTACCGTCGCTCACTATGTCGATGCGACCGATGATTCCGGGGTCCTGGACGAAGTCATTCCGTTCCTCGAAGGTCAGAAGCTTCAGCCTGGCGAACATGACAGCTTCTTCGATCCGACGGTGTCCGATGAGACCGCCAGCTTGTTCGAGCACTGCGCCAGGGCCCTGGATCAGAGCCTCGATCTTGGCAGCCATGGCCTGCCGCTGATCGGGACCGGCGACTGGAACGACGGCATGAACCGCGTGGGTGAACATGGCAAGGGTGAGAGCGTCTGGCTCGGCTGGCTCCTCTATGCGACGCTCATGGCCTTCGCGCCCCTTGCCGATGCGCGCCGCCATTCCGCACGCGCCGCAGCCTGGCGGGCACAGGCCATCGCGCTGCAAGCGTCGCTCGAGGGCGAGGCGTGGGATGGCGAGTGGTACCGTCGCGGCTGGTTCGACGACGGAACTCCACTGGGATCGGCGGCGAACGATGCCTGCCGCATTGACTCGATCGCGCAATCCTGGTCGGTGATCTCCGGCGCCGCGGAACCCGCCCGCGCCGCCAGCGCCATGGCGTCCGTCGAGCGGGAGTTGATCCGACCGAAGGACGGCGTGGCGCTGCTGTTTGCGCCGCCCTTCGACAAGACGTCCCTCGAGCCCGGATACATCAAGGGATATCCGCCCGGCATACGCGAAAACGGCGGCCAGTACACCCATGCCGGCTTGTGGTCGGTGATGGCTTTCGCCGGCCTTGGTGAAGGCGACAAGGCCATTGAACTGTTCTCGCTCCTGAACCCGATCAATCACGCCCGCACGCGTGCGGACGCGCACCGCTACAAGGTGGAGCCGTATGCCGTTGCCGCCGACGTCTATGCAGCGCCTGCCCATGTCGGGCGCGGCGGCTGGACCTGGTATACGGGATCGAGCGGTTGGATGCAGCGGGCCAGCATCGAGAGCATTCTTGGCCTGCGACTGCGGGGCAGCCGGCTGCACTTGGACCCTTGCATTCCCAAAGGCTGGCCGAAATTCGAGATGTCGGTTCGATACCGTTCGGCGCGATACGAGATCCTGGTTCGGAACCCCAGCGGCGTGAGCCGCGGCATTCTTGCCGCCGAACTCGATGGCAAGGTCATAACAGAGCGACCGCTCCGCCTGCCGCTGCTGGATGACGGCTTAACCCATCATGTCGAGTTAACCTTGGGATGACGGACGTATGCCATGGCTGGAGTGGGTCGAGGGGCATACATGGGCGAAAGACGCCGGAACGGTCGATTGAACCTGTCTATGAGCCAGCCCTCCAACAATGCTACGATGCAACACTGAATTGCATTGCGGCGCGAAGGCGTCCGGACGAACCGACTGCAGGAGATATGCCATGGCGGCCACGAAAAAGCCGGCGGTAAAAGCAAAGTCGCCCAGGGCCCGGGGTGACGTCCCTAAGGTGCAGGCGACAGGGGCGGTCAAGCCAAGTGCGGGGAAGCAAGGTGCAGCCGGCCCGAGCTTCGATGGGATGGCATACCTGGCTTCAGCCGGCGCCGGTCGGACTGGCGCGGTTTTCGAGCCCAAGCAGATGATTTACCGCCAGGGTGATGCGGCGGATGCCGTCTACTACATCGAATCCGGCAAGGTGCAAGTTACGGTGATTTCCGAGCACGGAAAAGAGGGTGTCATCGCCATGCTCGAGGCTGGCGAGTTCTTTGGCGAGGGGTGCCTGGCCGGCCAACCCCAGCGGATGGCATCGGCCTCCGCCACGGCGAAGTCGACCATCGTGCGAATTGAAAAGTCCGCGATGATCCGTGTGTTGCATGAGCACCCCGCGTTTTCGGAGATGTTCATGGCGTTCCTGCTGTCGCGCAACATTCAGATCGAGGCTGACCTGCTCGATCAATTGTTCAATTCGAGCGAGCGGCGGCTTGCTCGGCTTTTGCTGCTCCTGGCCAATTTCGGCAAGGAAGGAACCATGGAAACCATCCCAACCATCAACCAGGACGTCCTGGCGGCGCGGGTCGGCACGACGCGCTCGCGAATCAATTTCTTCATGAACAAGTTCCGCAAGCTCGGCTTCATCGAGTACAATGGCGGCCTGAAGGTTCATTCGTCCCTGCTGAACGTCATCGTCCACGAATAGACCCGCCGGCCGCGGGTCCGGCGCATCGCGGGCAGTGTATCGTTCTGAACGCAGCGTCTCCGTTAAATCTGCTAACAAGAATACTGTCGACGTGATTGCCGTCGCCGTGCGGCGTCTCGATTGCGAGGTGCAATCTGTCGACCCCTGGCTCGAGCGAAAGAACGATTGGCGACAATCATGAAGATTTGGACCGCGAGCGCCATTAGCCGCTACTATCTCGATCCCGAGATCGCGTTGTTGCGGGAAGCCGCGGGCGGCAATGGGGGCCTGGGCGCCGGCGGCTATTACATCGTGCCGCATTGCGATCCGGGCTGTTGCCAGGACTTTGGCGGAGTTTCGACTTCGGATCTGGGCCCGTTCACGACACGCATCAAGGCGCGAAACTGGTCTCGCAAATACATGGCCAGCCGCGGCGGGGCAGCCCATTAGGTTCCCGGCAAGTCCCCCAATCGTTTCCCTCGGCCGATCCTCGTCATCACGATCAGGCTGCGATGTTCAAAATTGAACGGCAGTCGTGCTGAGTAATCGGTAGGAAAGGAGCTTCCAGGAGCGCGGCGGTGCACCGGCCTCGATCGAGGCGACATGCAGTTCATGTGCCCGCCAGCCTTGAAACTCGAGGTCGCGATGGCAGAGGATGGTATCCGCAGGACGGGAAAACCGAGTGTGAGCTCATATCTCGAGAGGCCGCTCCGCACCTTGGCTCAGGCGGAATTCGATCGGTCATCTGGGCGCAATCTGGATAGGGGCGCCTTGGAGCATCGTCAACACACGAACCCGCCGCCGGCTCTGGCCCGGCCCACTGCGTGGCTGGGTTCTTCCAGCCCAGCCTCTCCGGTGCTGCGCGCCAACAAGAAATGAGCGGGGAAATATCGGCCTTGCGTGGAAGAGGACGAGGCTTGCGCAGGTATGCCTCGAGCCTTCGACAGCTTCGGCCCATCCGATAGAGCTCCGCTTCGGTTCACCCGGTCCTGGGCTGGTGAACGCGAAGCGAAGTGATGGGTCTGTCAGGCTCTACCTGACGACGTGCCAGACGCTTCCGGCATTGTCGCCTTTGGCCTCGCCAAATGTGCGATCCTCGCCGAAGGTGTAGAGCGGCTTTCCGTCGAAGGCCCATTGTCGCTGCCCGTCGTCCCGGACCACCAGCGACATCCTGCCATATGGTTGGGCCGCGGCGGCTGCGATCACCGGCGGCCAGTTCCGCGCGCAATCGCCGTAGCAGTTCGATTTGCCGAGCTGGTCCTTGTCATAGGTATAGACCGTTGCGCCGACCGGCGTGGTCATGACCATACCGTTGGATGTGCTGGCGCGGTGGTTCGGCAGGTAGTCCGCGTTGTGCGGCCGATACGCAGCATTGCTCACCTGATCCGGTGGCGTGGGATCATGGCTTCCCGACGCGCATGCGGCTAGCACAGCCGCCAAGGCCAGGCCCGGCAGCGTGGCAAATCTGATAACGGTCATCATCTTCTCCTTGGTTTGAGTTCTGCCGCGACGGCCACGCTTTTGCGGACCGTGCGACCAGGGAATCGCGACAGGGCCGTTCCTTACGTCATCTGCCCGTCGGCGGGCCAAAATCATCCATGTGTCGAGCATTCGTTGCCGATCATCCAGATGTTGGCGAGTAATTAGCAGAGGCGCGAGAAGAAAAACGTTCAATATTGAACAGCGGAGGAACTGTAGTGGGTGCTTCAATACAATAATGCCGTTGAGGTCTCCGATGTGGCTAGACCCGCGGCCCGGGACGAGAGTTCGTCCGATGCGAGGAGGGAATTGCGATGAAGCAGACATCAACCCGCGACACCTGCAACATATCGGAAACGGAGCTGTTGGTCGTCCTACCGCATCTGCGGGCCTTCGCCATATTCCTTGCCAGGAACCGCGACCGGGCGGACGATCTTGTGCAGGAAACGATCGTTCGCGCCATGACCGCCTCGGCCAGTTTCCAGCCGGGCACCAATCTGAAGGCCTGGATGTTCACCATCCTGCGCAACGCCTTCTACTACGAGTTGCGCGAAGGCTTGCGCATGCAGTCGCTCGACGCCTCGCCGATGCTGGAGCCGCATTCGCCCGGGAGCCAGGAGGCCTGCCTCGAGTATGGCGATTTTCGCCGCGCCTTCTGGCAACTTACCGATGACAAACGCGAAGTACTGATTCTGGTCGGAGCCAGCGGGCTGACTTACAAGGAGGGAGCTGAGGTTTGCGGTTGCGCGATCGGCACGATCAAGAGCCGCGTGTCACGCGCGCGCAGGGATCTGCGGCGGATCCTTGACAATGATCTGCTCGACGGCAAGCGGCGGGACACGCCGGCACTGGCCGCGTGAACCGTCGACCTCGCTGCGGTTCTGAGAGTTGGCCACGAAGACTAAGTCACGCGAGACTTCTCTAACGATTCCCGCCAGGAATAGCGACAAATCATATTTGTTCAGTTTGTTCGACGTGACGTGAGTCCCGTTTTTCATCCAGCCGAAGGGAGAGTCTCACCGTGAGTTGACGGTGCCCCGATTTCTCTGCCGGGCGCGGCGTGAGTTTTCGAACCTCTATAGCGCCTCATTGGCCGGGGTTAACCCCGGCCAATGAGGCGAACTCGTGCGGCGTGCGGTCGCCAAGGGCCGAGTGAGGTCGGCTCTCATTGTAGAACCGCCGCCATGCCTCGATCTTGGCCCTAGCGTCGTCCAGAGACAAGAACCAATGGACGTTCAGACACCCCTCGCGGAAGCGACCGTTGAAGGATTCGACGAAGGCATTGTCGATCGGTCGGCCTGGTCGGCTGAAGTCGAGCGTGACGCCGCGCGCGTAGGCCCAGCGATCGAGAGCGTTCGAGACAAACTCCGGGCCGTTGTCGACCCTGATTCGCTGTGGCGCAGGCCGAGCTGCCAGGACCGTATCGAGAATGGCAGCCACCTGCTCGCCGGTGATGCCCTTGTCGGCCTCGATCGCCAGGGCCTCGCGGGTGAACACGTCAAGCAACGTCAGCGCCCGAAGCCGGCGGCCGTCAAACAAGGCGTCCGAGACAAAGTCCATCGACCAGACCTGGTTCGGTGCCGTCGCAGGCACGCGCTCGGTCCGGTGTGCGGCGCTGACATGTCGCCTCGGGCGCTTGATGCGCAGATTCAAGCCTTCTTCGCGATAAAGGCGACGAACTCGCTTGTGGTTCACGACCATCCCCTCCCGACGCAAAGCCACGTAGATCCTGCGATATCCATAGCGGATACGCGAAGCCGCGATCTCCCGGATGCGGTACCGGAGAAACGCCTGGTCGTCGCGGTAGGATCGATAGCGGTGGCTCGACCGATCAAACCGCAGGACCGCACAGCCGCGGCGCTCGCTGACCCGATACCGATCCTGCAGGTAGCGGACGAGCTCGCGGCGACGACCAGGCTTCACAGCTTTGAACTGATCACGTCCTGCAGCATGGCCTTGTCGAGAGACAGGTCGGCAACCAGCTGCTTCAACTTCCGGTTCTCTTCCTCGAGCTGCTTCATCCGGCGCAGCTCGCCGACCCCCATGCCGGCATACTGCTTCTTCCACCGGCAAAACGTCTGCTCGGTGATCCCCATCTTCCGGATCACCTCCGCCACCGCCGTGCCGGTCTCGGCCTGCCGCAGCGCGAAGGCGATCAGCTCCTCCGTGAACCTAGATTTCTTCATCGAGTCGGGCTCCTTGGCCACTTCATTAACCTTGCCCGAAAACTCACATCAACGCTGGAGGAGAAAACCGGGACGACGTCAGATTTGAGCCCATCGGGCGGTTGGGGCAACGGCCATGGGCGCGGAGCCCTCCACAAGCGCAGCGCCCGATGGCCGTTGCATGGACCGGGCGTTGGCGACAGCGAACTCGGCTGGCGTGAGCCAGCCGATCTGGGAATGAGGCCGCTGGGTGTTGTAGTCAGTCAACCAGGCGGCGCGCTCGGCAGCTGGGCTTCTTCGCTGGACGAAGTGCGTGCGCTGCTGGGTCTCGCTGGCCGACACAAACTGGCTTGTGATGAGGTCAAGGCATTGACGGAAGTGCATATCGCGAACGTTCGTCAGAAGATCCGCGATCTCCGAAGGTTTGAACATGTTCTGTCCGATCCGGCTGCGCGATGCCGCCCAAACAAGGTTCCAGAGTGTCCGATCCTGGAAACTCTGAGCGAGTGAAACAATTGGGTTGGGAACGTAAACTTGACGTGAACCCTATTTGCGGCACTCGATGTTAACAATTCTGTGCTATATGGTGCCGCCATGCGCATGGGCATGCTTTATGTGGTCGTCGCTCTCCTGATCGCCGCGTTCGCGATCGGCACGCCGCTGCCTGCGCAGGCCAATTGCGTCGAGTGCCAGGATTGCACGACCGAAGCGCCGGCCAAGAAAGACGGGCCGTGCTCTGAAAAGGGGCTCGTCTGCCAGATAGCGTCGAGTTGCGCCAGCCAAGTCCAGAAAGCGCCGGCCCACATCGTCAGTCAGGCCGCCGTCGACATCAGTTCCATCGCTTTCGGATACGAATCGTCCATCGCCCTCAATTCCGCCTTCATCACACCTGAGACGGCGCCTCCGTGCCTCTGATCCCACGCAATAACGACATTGCCAACGCGGCGCCGCGGATTTACGTCACCGACTGACGGCAATGCGCCTTTGGTCGTGACTGCGACGGGATTGTTTCTATGTTCGACATCATGTTTGGCCGCCGGGCGCTCGCGCTTGGCGTCTTTATCCTCTTCCTATCGCCGCTCCCGGCTCTGGCCGAGCAACTGGGCGCCAAGCCGAGCAACGCTCTGTCCGAGATGGTGCAGCAGATCAGCGGCTTCGGCGCTCAGCACCGGGAACTCGCCGCCGCACTCGGATCGCAGATGCCGCAGAACCAGGTCAATGGCTGGCTCAATGCCCTGGAGGTGGCGCGCCACGGCGGCGACGTGCAGAAGGCGTTCTCCTCATTGGTCAACCTCTGGGAGGCCTCGCTCTCCGGCGAACTCAAGCCCTTCGTGAACTATCTCGACATGCCGTGGTATCGCGCCGGGCCGGCGCGCGCCTACATCCACCGCTACAAGGTCGAGCCTTACGTGGTTGCGGCTGATGTCTATGCTGCGCCGACCCACGTCGGGCGTGGCGGCTGGACCTGGTACACCGGCTCGTCGGGCTGGATGCAGCGGGCCGGCATCGAGAGCATTCTCTGGTTCCTGATGGAGGGCAGATTCCTGCGCCTGGATCCCTGCATTCCGAAGGGCTGGAGGGGCTTCGAGATGGCGATTCGATACCGCTCCGCACGATACGAGATCAAAGTGGAGAGTCCCCAGGGAGTAGCCCGCGGCATTCGTTTCGCGGAGTGCGACGGAGTCGTAAGAACGCAACGGCCGTTGCGCCTGCAGCTGCTCGATGACGACATGACCCATCATATCCGGGTGACGTTGGGGTGAAGAAGAAGCGCAATGGAAAATAACCTCAGCCGCCTTCCCAGGGAGTTCGCGGATCGCTTCACCAAGCCTTTTTCGCGGTTTGTCCGTATCGAATCCGCCGCCGCAGTTGTTCTGCTGGTGTTCACGCTCGGTGCGCTGACGCTCTCCAACTCACCCTGGTCTCGCGAGTTCGTGGCCCTGTGGGAGACGCCTCTCGGCCTCCGTCTCGGCTCATTCGAATTTTCTCGCTCGCTGCAGCACTGGATCAATGATGGGCTGATGACGCTGTTCTTCTTCGTCGTCGCCCTCGAGCTGAAACGCGAATTGGTCCTCGGCGAACTGAGCAATCCGCGTATGGCGGGCCTGTCTTTCGCCGGCGCGCTCGGCGGGATGGTCGTGCCGGCGGTCCTTTATGCGGCGCTGCAGGGCGGCGAACCCGGCGCACACGGCTGGGGGACGGTGATGGCGACCGATACGGCATTCCTCGTCGGCTGCCTTGCTCTGCTAGGCTCCCGCATTCCGCAGAGTCTTCGGTTGTTTCTGCTCTCGCTTGCGATCTTCGACGATGTCGGTGCTATTCTGGTCGTGGCGATCGGCTACGGCGGCGAGCTGAATTGGGTGGCGATCGTCTTGGGCGCGCTGGGCTTCGCCATCGTGTTTGCAGCAGCCCGCACTGGCATTCGGAGCGTTCCGATCTATTTCCTCATTGGCGGGCTCATCTGGCTCGCATTGGATGCGTCTGGCGTCCATGCGACGATTACCGGGGTCTTGCTTGGCCTCATGACGCCAACCGGCGGCTGGGTCAGCAATAAGCGTCTGCATGCCATCCTTGATCGCCTGCACGCCCATCCGCGCGGCGACAGCGCGAGCGAAACCGGGAGCGACCGAAAAGATCTGGTGCTTGCCCGTGTTGCCACGCGGGAGGCCCTGTCACCTGTGGAGCGGCTGGAGATGGCGCTGCACCCGTGGGTCGGGTTCGCGATCATGCCGCTTTTCGCCTTCGCGAACGCCGGCATTCCGCTGTCCAGCGAGGATTTCGGAGGATCAGTCACAGTGGCGATCTTCGCTGGCTTCGCCCTCGGAAAGCCTGTCGGTGTGCTGGCCCTGAGCTGGCTGGCGGTGCGCCTCGGCATTGCGACGCGCCCTCCCGATCTGAGCTGGGGCCTGATTGCCGCCGGCGGGCTGCTCACCGGCATCGGATTCACGATGGCACTCTTCATTGCCGATCTCGCTTTTGACCAGCACCTGCTCGGTGCCGCAAAGCTAGGCATTCTGTCGGCGTCGGCCGTGTCCGCGGCCGCCGGCGTTCTGGCGTTGGCGTGGCTGACGCGGAAGCGGTCGATGGTCGATGTCCGGAGGTAATGAGCCAGGGCGACGGCAAAAAGGCGCTTGCATCGGCGCTGCCAGCCGTCTCGCGGCAAGCGGTCGATCCACCATGATTACCCGAATGCATCGCGAGAAAGTCTGCGGTAAAATATGGCGACGATCATATCTGTTGCCGGTCAGGTCCATTGACTGACGGCGAGGCACTCGCGAAATGAATCTGGGGAGGTCGTCATAGCGAGCGGGAAGAAATCAGCGTCGAACAAACCAGCGAAGGCTCGCAAGGCCCAGGACGCCACAATAGTGCCACGCTTCGATGGTCGGTCGTTCCTGACGTCACTGGGAGCCGGACGATCAATCACGACGCTCCAGCCGAAGCAGATCATCTACCGACAGGGAGATACTGCTGACGCCGTCTACTACATTGAATCTGGCAGAATCCAGCTCACGGTCGTGTCCGAGCATGGAAAAGAGGGCGTCATCGCCATGCTCGAGACCGGTGAGTTCTTTGGCGAGGGGTGCCTCGCCGGCCAGCCTTTGCGGATGGCGTCCGCTTCCGCGATGGAACAGTCGACGATTGTTCGGATTGAAAGGGCCGCGATGATTCGCGTGCTCCATGAGCAGCCGCAGATCTCGGAGATGTTCATGGCGTTTCTATTGTCGCGCAACATTCAGATCGAAGCGGACCTAGTCGATCAGCTGTTCAATTCGAGCGAACGTCGCCTCGCGCGGCTTCTCCTTCTGCTGGCAAACTTCGGCAAGGAAGGAAAGATGGAGACGGTCATTCCAACCATAAACCAGGACACTCTCGCCGCTAGAGTGGGCACGACGCGTTCGCGGATTAATTTTTTCATGAACAAGTTCCGCAAGCTTGGCTTCATCGAATACAACGGCGGACTGAAGAGTCACACGTCGCTTCTGAACGTCATTATCCACCACTAAGGCGGGCCTGGCCGTTTCGCATGGCGGCATGTGAATCTGGGCGCTTGTCTCATTCTGAACGGCGCGTCGTATTTCGGGCTGATAGGTTGCGCCGACATAGCAGCTTCGCCTTCGGGATGTGACAAGGCTTAGGCGCTGCGATCCGGGCGCCGCATGCGGCGGAGCGCACAGAGTTGCGCGACAACAATAGATCATTCGACAGGGCGTCTCGCAAAGATCATGAGAATTTGGAGTGCAAGTGCCATTTGCCGGTACTATCTCGATCCATCGATCGAGTTTCTTCAGGCTAGGGTCCGCGACCTGGAAAGGTCGCACGCCGCAGGCTACTATACTGTCCCGCATTGCGTGCCAGACTGCTGCCAGGCCTTCGGCGGCGTCTCCACATTCGATCTCGGACCGTTCTCCAAGCGCGCCCAAGCGCGCAGGTGGTCTCGCAAATACCTGGTCGATCCAGGAGGAGTTGCACGCTGAACGCTTCCGCGATGGCCTTTGGCATCGATTTGCGGCCGCATCAGGGATGGCCGGGCTCGCCAAGTGGACGCCTTCAAAGTCAAGGGCATCTGCGTATCTGCGCCAGCGATTGCATCGCTTCAAGTGTGCAGTTCTATACTGTGAACCCTCTGTCGATCCGCTAGAAATGATCTGCCGGAATCCCGTTGTCTGTGGAGGAATGTTCCAGTCGCCTGTTCGCGCCACAGCGCCTTGACGGTGGGGTTGTCTCGCTTCCAAGTGGGTGGCGACTACGGCGCGGCTTGCCGACCTTTAGCTCCCGCGAGGCATCTAGCGTTCGAAAGGAAATCTTGATGGCCGGTCACACGTGCAAGAAGAAGGCCGATCCAAATATTAGCCCCTATCTGAGGCAGTCGCTGCGCACATTGAAAGAAGCCCAGCAGGACCGCGAAGATTTGCGGCTGGCCGCACGAATCGATCCCCGCGCCAGTGCGCCGCAAGGAACGAAAAAGCGGCCCTGAAACCGCAGCGAGCGTAGCTCGGAAGATCGATCGGTCGCCTGAATATTCAGGTCTCCATTGCTCCTCGAAAGGCGTCCAATTTATTGATGCGCGTATTACATTGTAACTTAGAGATCGAATGACCATCTAATAAATAGATGTGGAAGTCGGGCATACTAAAGGAAAACGTCATTCTTTTCAAGGTTTCCGCTACCCGGCAAACTTGCCGATGAAGCGCAGAGGCTGGTGAGCCCGAGGTAAAGCCGGTGACGCTGGTCAAAAAGAATGTACCGGGACCAACCCCGGCTAGGCATTGCCAAGTCTTAGCTGTGGGGGCAGTCCCGCACAGCCTCTCTCGACGGCCGATATTGCAGTTGGATTGGAGCAAGCAATGACAACGCGGACGACCCAGAGGATCGTGACTTTCACGCGCCCCTTCAGATTGGGCGAGTCCTGTGAGCAATACCCGGCGGGACGATATACCATCGAAACCGATGAGGAACTGCTGGAAGATGTATCCTTTCCTGCCTACCTGCGCAGGGCAACCATGATGCAGCTCATCGCAGATCCGCGTCGACCGGGCATCACAGAGGTTGTCACAATTGATCCTCAGCAGCTCGAGGCAGCGTTGGCGGCCGACACTCCAGGGACTCCAATGGCCGAGGGTGGCAAACCGAATTCACCGATGGCCCCCGGTTCCCAAGATGGTGCCCAACCGGAAGAAAGCCTTGTCGGCCCTCATTTGACCAAGGTCGAGCCGTGAAGACGTGGTTCGTCCCACCGATCGTCATCCCGCTAGCGATCATCATCGGTGTTGCCGTCATAGTGTTCATAAAGTCGATCGCATAGGAGGGTCGAGTACCCGAGCATGGCATTGAGCTATTTCCAACAGCCGCAAGTGACCCGATCTGGTTCCCCGGAACAGCCGACGGGTGGCGCCAAATCAAAGGAACTGGATCAACAGCGCATCGACGACCGAAGATCCCTAGAAGCTGCGGTCTCCGAAGGCTGGCCGGTACCACAGCCCAGCGCACGACTTGCCAATGCGAAACCGCAACGGCCGTGCCGAGCCGGGACACAAACCTGGCTGCGGCGAAGGACCACCAGAATTCAGCCGTGACGGCGGCCCCGCGGCTGCGACTTGCACTCCGCGCGAACGCGCCAGGAAGGAATGAATCAACATGACCGCTAAAGACGTCAAATTCGGCGTCGATGCACGCGAGCGCATGCTCCGCGGCGTCGACATTCTTGCGAATGCCGTCAAAGTGACGCTAGGCCCCAAGGGGCGCAATGTCGTCTTGGACAAGGCGTATGGGGCGCCGCGGATCACCAAGGATGGTGTGACGGTCGCCAAGGAAATCGAACTTGCCGACAAGTTCGAGAACATGGGCGCGCAAATGGTCAAAGAGGTGGCCTCTCGCACCAGCGATCTCGCCGGCGACGGCACGAGCACTGCCACTGTGCTGGCGCAGGCGATCGTGCACGAAGGCGCGAAGGCTGTCGCGGCCGGCATGAACCCCATGGACCTGAAGCGCGGCATCGACATGGCTGTCGATGCGGTGGTCAGGGATCTCCAGTTGCGATCGAAAAAGGTCTCGACCAATGCGGAGATCGCGCAGGTCGGCACCATCTCGGCCAATAACGACCGCGAGATCGGCGGGTTGATCGCTGAGGCCATGCAGAAGGTAGGAAACGAGGGCGTCATCACCGTTGAGGAAGCCAAGAGCCTCGATACCGACCTCGAAATCGTCGAGGGCATGCAGTTCGATCGCGGCTATCTCTCGCCTTATTTCGTGACCAACCCCGAGAGGATGCTTGTTGAGCTCGAAGAGCCCTACATCCTCCTGCATGAGAAGAAGCTGCCCGCCCTGAAGGCCATTCTCCCCCTGCTGGAAGCGGTCGTGCAGAGCGGGAAGCCCTTGCTGATCGTCGCCGAGGAGATCGAGGGCGAGGCGCTGGCGACGCTGGTCGTGAACAAGCTGCGCGGCGGCCTCAAGGTCGCAGCCGTGAAAGCGCCGGGCTTCGGCGATCGCCGCAAGGCAATCCTGGAAGACATCGCCATCGTGACCGGCGGTCAGCTGATCAGCGAGGATCTCGGCATGAAACTCGAAAGCGTCACGCTCGATATGCTTGGCAAGTCGAAGAAGGTTCACATCGACCGCGAGAACACCACGATCATCGACGGCACCGGCGAGAAGAACGCGATCCAGGGCCGCATCGCCCAGATCAAGGCACAGATCGAGGAGACGACGTCCGACTACGACCGCGAGAAGCTGCAGGAACGTCTGGCCAAGCTGACTGGCGGAGTCGCGATCCTCCGCGTGGGCGGGGCGACCGAGGTTGAGGTAAAGGAGCGCAAGGATCGTGTCGATGACGCGGTTCATGCCACGCGGGCCGCAGTCGAAGAAGGCGTCGTTCCCGGTGGCGGCGTCGCGCTGCTCTACGGCATCAAAGAGCTGACCCGTCTCAAGCCGGAAAACAACGACCAGAAGGTCGGCATCGACATTGTGCGCCGCGCGCTCAGCTATCCGACCCGCCTGATCGCCGAGAATGCCGGCACCGATCCCTCGATGATCGTCGGCAAGCTCCTGGAGCAAGGCGACGTGAACCGTGGATTCGACGCCCAGACCGGCACCTACACCGACATGGTGAGGGCCGGCATCATCGATCCGACCAAGGTCGTGCGCCTCGCGCTGCAAGGCGCGGCGTCGGTGGCGGCTCTCCTCATCACGACAGAGGCGATGGTTGGCGAGAAGCAGGAGAGCCGCAACGCCTCGCTGCCCGCCGGCGGCATGGGCGACACCCGCTTCTAAATTCGATTGGTAGCGCTGCTTGTTGGATCCTGTAGTCCCTCCGAGGTTGGGCGCCCATCCGATGGCCAATGGTGACCGACGGCAAGGGGAGAGCTACGAACACTGCCTCTGGCGGCCGGTCCAGTATGCCTTGACCCTGGCGCGAAAAATGCCTGTGAATATGATGCAGATGCCTCGCACCGTTTGGGCCGACTCCATCTCCGGCACGAGAAAGACTCGTCAGCTTGGTGGATCACGCCGACTCGGTGGCATTCAGTGTCGGGCCGGCCGATCTCCATAAGGGCCCGGCAGAGGGATGTCGTGAGGTTCCGCGCGGAGCAGGCACTCTGCCTCGAAATCGTAATAGTGCTCCAGATCCTCGATGCCTATCGGCCCGACCTCATAGTGACCTGCCCCCATTGAAGTGGTCCATCGGTTAACATCGTATGGCCATTCATGAAGCGCTTGGGATTGGTGGTCCGGAAGCTGTGTTAGCTTTCGACCTCCGTGAGCCCAGTCGGGCTCGATGAAACACCTGCCTGCAAAGCATATTCACGCGGCGGAATGTTGCCAAGGGCCATGTGAGGCCGGCTCTCATTGTAGTCGCGTCTCCAGGCCTCGAT
>JAEUKU010000019.1 GCA_016794075.1 Rhodospirillaceae bacterium | reverse complement strand
GCCGGTGGCTACACTTGTCATCCGCCGGTCCAGAGTCAGGAGGCGCAGATGGATCTCGACGAATTGGAGCCGCGCAAGCAGAAACCGCAATTGCGCAACCTCGATGTCCTGTCGATCGAGGAGCTCAATGACTATATCGAGGAGATGCGGACGGAGATTCGCCGCGTCGAGGAGAAGATCGCCGCCAAGAAGGCGCATCTGAACGCCGCCGCCGGGCTGTTCAAGTCGGCGGAATAGGGAAGGGAGTTCGCAATTGACCAGCCTTGCGGGCAAGAGCGCCATCGTTACCGGTTCGACCAGCGGTATCGGCAAGGGCATCGCCGAGGCCCTGGCGAAGGCCGGGGCCAATGTCATGCTGAACGGCTTCGGCGACGCCGCCGAGATCGAGACGCAGCGCGCCGCGCTCGCCGCGTCGGCGAAGGTGAAGGTCGCCTTCCACGGCGCCGACATGGCCAAGCCGGCGGAGATCCGCGACCTGGTGGCCAGCGCCGGGCGTGAATTCGGCCGGGTCGACATCCTGGTCAACAATGCCGGTATCCAGTTCGTCGCGCCGGTTGAGCAATTTCCCGAGGACCGCTGGGACGCGATCATCGCCATCAACCTCTCTTCCGCCTTCCACGCCACCAAGGCGGCGCTGCCGGGCATGCGCCAAGCGGGCTGGGGCCGGGTCATCAACATCGCCTCGGCGCATGGCCTGGTCGCCTCGGCCGACAAATCGGCCTATGTGGCGGCCAAGCATGGCATCGTCGGCCTGACCAAGACGGTGGCGCTGGAGACGGCGGGCAGCGGCGTCACCTGCGTCGCCATCTGCCCCGGCTGGGTGCTGACCCCCCTGGTGCAGAAGCAGATCGACGCCAAGGCCGCCGCCTCCGGCCTGTCGCCCGAGGCGGCCAAGGCGGCCCTGCTCAGCGAGAAGCAGCCGTCCAAGGAATTCGCCACGCCCGAGCAGATCGCCGAGACGGCGCTGTTTCTGTGCAGCCGGGCTGCCGACCAGATCACCGGCTCCACCATCGCCCTCGATGGCGGCTGGCTGGCGCAATAGAGGCCGCCTGAGGCGTACTGCCGGAAACGGCTTATGCCGTATGGCCGATGGTATCGTTAACGATTTATTCAGTTGTCCCGCTTATTGTGGGAGACAGGAAGGTGGGCTTTCCCCACCTCTCCCCCCTGGATCTCCGGATCCAGTTTCATGCCTCCCTGTCTAACTCGCACCGCCGGTCTTCCGGCGGTGTTTTTTTGCCTGCCGCTCTTTTCCGGCCGCCGATTTTTCCGCGCCGCACGCGCGGTTTTCGCGGTGACACGGGCATGTCCGGGCAATGACAACGAAGTGAACTTGTCAACGACAATGTTCGCTTGACGGCACAGGGGGGCATTTCTAGGCTGCCCACCGCTGAACGACCAGGGCGTTTGCCGCGGCAAATGCTCCGGGCAAGTTAGACAGGCAGAGGCTTCAAATGAGAGGGCCGCCGCTGGGGATCCAGCGCAGCGGCCCTCCGTTTTTTTGCACTTCGTTCTTGGCCCGAGCGGCGCGTTAACTGCGCCCGGCCCGCCGCTTTGAGCGGCCTTGGTGTCGCCGCGTCAGGCGGCCTTGGTTTCCACGGTCTGGCCTTCGATCACCTGCGGCTTCGCGCTATTGGCGGCGGTGATCTTGATCTGCCGCGGCTTCATCGCCTCGGGCACTTCGCGCACCAGCTCGACATGGAGCAGGCCGTTCACCAGCGACGCGCCGTTGACCTTGATGTGGTCGGCCAGCGTGAAGCGGCGCTCGAAGGCGCGACCGGCGATGCCGCGATAGAGGTAGGTCTTGTCCTCTTCCGCCTTCGCCAGCTTGCCCGAGATCTGCAGCTGGTTGTCCTGGCTGACGATGTTGATGTCCTCCTCGCCGAAGCCGGCGACTGCCATGGTGATGCGATAGGTGTCGTCGCCGGTCCGCTCGATGTTGTAGGGCGGATAGGCGAGCGCCGATTCATCGACGCGGGCCGCCGCGTCCATCAGGCGCGACAGATGATCGAAGCCGACGCTGGAACGGAACAGGGGGGAAAGATCGAAGCTACGCATGGCATGTCCTCCAATGAGCAACAGTGTTGAGCAAGCCGAGCCGCCCATCCGGGCCGGCTCTTGGCGTCACGAAGCCGCAGGGGCCTTCGCGACGACTCTTATCTAGGCGGGATCGCTGCGACTTCAAGCGCTTGCGCCGCGCGCCGGTGTCGCGCTTGACCACATCGCCGACCCCCTCTAAGTGTTTATTAACGGCTTTCCCCTATTTCAGCCTATATGGTTGGACGGGGCCCGGCGGCTCGCTGGCCGCCGCGTCGATGACCGAGTCGGGACCGGGGTATGAGCGCCACAGTAGAGTTCTTCGACCGCACCATGATGGAGGCGATGGCTCTGCTGGCGGAAACCCGCCGGTACCTCATCGACCGCTCCGAATCCGAACGTAAAGGCATGTCGGTGGAAACCGGTCTCGCCGCCAGCATGGAATCCATGCGCCTGGTGGCGCGCCTCACCCAGGTCCTGGCGTGGCTCCTGACGCATCGCGCGGTGCATGCGGGCGAGATGACGCTGGTCGAAGCGACGCGCGACGACCGCCGCCTCGGCGGCCGCGATCTCTGCCTCAACGCCGACGGCGACGACAATCCGAGCCTGCCGGAGGAATTGCGCGCCCTGCTCGGCCGCTCCTTCGCGCTCTATCGCCGCATCGCCCGGCTCGACGAGCTCGCCGCCCACCGCGCCGCCGACCAGCTGCGCCAGAACGAGCTCACCTTTCCCGGCAAGGGCCTCAGCATCGGGCCGAAGCTCGAGAAATGACCGCCGCCACCCGCGCATGAAAAAGGCCGCCTCAAGGGCGGCCTTTCGCATCTCGCGCCGGAAGCCGAACCTCAGTTCTTCTTCAGGCCGATCGCCGAGAAGCGCTTGTTGAACTTGGCGAGCTGGCCGCCGCTGTCCATCAGGCGATGCACGCCGGTCCAGGCCGGATGCGACTTCGGGTCGATGTCCAGGTGCATGGTGTCGCCCGGCTTCCCATAGGTGGAGCGGGTGGTGAACTTGGTGCCGTCGGTCATCACCACGTTGATCTCGTGGTAGTCCGGGTGGATCTTCGGCTTCATGGCTAAAACTCCTCGATTTCGGCGCGGGTTATAGCGAAGCGGCCCGGCCGATGCAAGCCGGCCGCCGGCTGCCCCGGCCGGGCGGCGCCGGGTGGCCGATGGCGATGTGGCATCTCCTTGTTTTCGCGCCCGGAATTCGTTAATCCCCTGGGACGGAGCAGGACGGGGCGAGGCGGCCGGCAACCGGCGGCGCCAGACCGGCATTTCACGGACAGCCGCGGCGGATATCCAGGTGAGCATGAACCAGGTCGATTTCGAGCGCCGGGCCGGCCAGATCCTGGAGGAGCTGTTCGAGCAGATCGAGGACCAGCTGGGCGATTGGCTGGAGGTCGACCTGGAGGGCGGCATCCTGACCCTCGAACTGCCGGACGGCGGCAAATACGTGGTCAACAGGCACGCGCCCAACCGCGAGATCTGGATGTCCTCGCCCAGGAGCGGCGCCTGGCATTTCGCCGCCGCCGAAAGCGGCGACTGGCCCTCGACCCGGCCGGGGCCGGCGGGCCCGGTGGCCTTTCCGGCGCTGCTGGCCGACGAGCTCGGCGCGGCTTCGGGCCGTGCCGTCCGGCTGACCCTCTAGCGCGGCGTTTCCGATGGCCCGCACCGCCAGCGACCGCGACGCCTCGCGCGACTATCGCCAGCTGCTGCAGCTGTTCCGTTTCGCGTTGCCCTATCGCTGGCACATCGCCGGCGCGACATTCGCGCTGCTGATCGCCGCCGGCACCACCCTGGCGCTGGGCGCCGGGCTGCGGCTGCTGATCGACCAGGGCTTCGGCGCCGGCGATTCCGCCCTGCTCGATCGCGCGGTGCTGACCCTGTTCGGCGTCTCGGTGCTGCTGGCATTCGGCACCTTCGCGCGCTTCTACCTGGTGTCCTGGGTCGGCGAGCGCGTGGTGGCCGATATCCGCAAGGCGGTGTTCGATCACATCATCGGCCTGAGCCCGGGTTTCTTCGAGATCACCCGCACCGGCGAGGTCGTTTCCCGCCTCACCACCGACACCACCTTGTTGCAGGTGGTGGTCGGCTCCTCGGTCTCCATCGCGCTGCGCAACACGCTGCTGATCATCGGCGGCATGGTGATGCTGTTCGTCACCTCGCCCAAGCTGACGCTGCTGGTGCTGGCGGTGGTGCCGCTGGTGGTGGCGCCGATCGTCATCTTCGGCCGCAAGGTGCGCCGGCTGTCGCGCGAGAGCCAGGACCGCGTCGCCGATGTCAGCGCCGAGGCGAGCGAGGCGCTCTACGGCATCCGCACGGTGCAGGCCTTCGCCCACGAGCCGCACGACCGCAGGCGCTTCGCCGAGCGCACGGAAGAGGCCTTCCGCACCGCGCTGACCCGCATCCGCTGGCGCGCGCTGCTGACCGGCATCGTCATCCTGCTGGTCTTCGGCTCGATCAGCGTGGTGCTCTGGGTCGGCGGCGCCGACGTGGTGGCGGGGCGGATCAGCGCCGGCCAGCTCTCCGCCTTCGTCTTCTATGCCGTCGTGCTCGCCGGCGCGCTGGGCGCGGTCAGCGAGGTGATCGGCGACCTGCAGCGCGCGGCCGGCGCCATGGAACGGATCGGCGAGTTGCTCGCCACCAAGCCGGTGGTGCTGGCGCCGCGGCAGCCGAAGCCGCTGCCGCGCCCGCCGCGCGGCGCGGTCGGATTCGAGCGCGTCACCTTCCGCTATCCCTCGCGGCCCACCATCGCCGCTTTGGACGACTTCACCCTCGACGTGCGGCCGGGCGAGCGGGTGGCCATCGTCGGCCCCTCCGGCGCCGGCAAGACCACGGTCATGCAGTTGCTGCTGCGCTTCTACGACCCGGATGCCGGCACCATCCGTTTCGACGGCATCGACATCCGCGATCTCGACCCGGCGCAGCTGCGCGGCGCCATCGGCGTGGTGCCGCAGGACCCGACGGTCTTCGCCGCCAGCGCCCGCGACAACATCCGCTACGCCCGCCCCGATGCCGGCGACGACGAGGTGCGCGCCGCGGCCAAGGCTGCCCATGCGCTGGACTTCCTCGACCGCCTGCCGCAGGGCCTCGACACCTTCCTCGGCGAGCGCGGCGTGCGCCTGTCGGGCGGCCAGCGCCAGCGCATCGCCATCGCGCGGGCCATCCTGCGCGACCCGGCGCTGCTGCTGCTGGACGAGGCGACCAGCGCGCTCGACGCGGAATCCGAGCGCATCGTCCAGGCGGCTTTGGACGAGGTGATGAAGGAGCGCACGACCCTGGTCATCGCCCACCGCTTGGCGACGATCCTGAAGGCGGACCGCATCGTGGTGCTCGACAAGGGCCGGATCGACGCCATCGGCACCCATGCCGAATTGATGCGCGCGGGGGGCCTCTACGCCCACCTGGCCGCCCTGCAATTCGACCAGCCGCAGCTTCCCGCCGCCGCGGAAGCCTGAACGCGCCGGCGCCGCCCGGCCGCCCGCTTGCGGATTTTTCCGCCGGTTTAACCTTACCTTTCCGTCCCGCTGCCAAAATCCTCAATCGTTGCGGTGTGGGGCATCCCGGCCGGCTGCGTTCTCTTAACGCCTCCTTAACGAGTGAGGCGCAGAAATGAGGACGCTAAGTACCTACAAACACGAAAGAATTTAAAATTTTATCGATCTGGGCGAGGGCATTTCCCCAGGCCGATGGGATCAATGCAATCAGGACTCGGGGTCCGATCAGCATGTTGATACGCCGCAAGGAACATCAGGCATCGTCCGCGCAGTCGCGCAGCCCTTCGCGCTGGCGCCGGCTGCGCGATCTCTGGCGCGACACCAGCGGCGCCACCGCGGTCGAGTTCGTGTTCGTCGCCATCCCGGTCATCTACATGATGGTCGGCATCCTCGAATTCAGCGCGGCGATGACGGTCAGCAACAGCCTTGAGGCGGCGACCAACCTGTCCTCGCGCCTCGGGAAGACCGGCTATGTCGACGTCGACCTGGGCCTCGACCAGTCGGAGACCATCCGCGAGGAAATCGAGCGCCGCGTTGGCCCGCTGATTGACATGAACAAGCTCAACATCGTCGCCAAGGCCTACAGCGATTTCGGCGACGTCGATGCGCCCGAGCCGTGGAACGACGCCGATGCAGACGGCGAGCCCGATCCCGGCGAATGGACCGACGAGGACGGCGACAATTTCTGCGACGGCTGCACCGGCTTCGGTGGCGCCGACAACGTCGTCATCTACACCATCACCTATCCCTGGACGATCATGACGCCGCTGATGAACCGCCTGCTCGGCGAGGACGGGATCTTCAACCTGACCGCCTATTCGGTGGTCAAGAACGAGCCGTATTGAGGATCACCCCATGAAGCGACCAATCCTCGTCCGGCGAATACTTGATCTCTGGCGCAACGACGACGGCATCGCCGCGATCGAGGCCGCGCTGCTGCTGCCGCTGCTGCTCGTCACCTTCATCGGCTGCACCGAGGTGACCTTCAAGATCTGGTCGACGCAGAAGGCCGAGAAGCTGGCGGTCACCATCGCCGACGTGGTCACCCAGTCGCAGACGGTGACCGCCGCCGGTCTCGAGGAGATCGTCGCCGCCACCGACCGCATCATGGAGCCGTTCGAGTTCAACAATGACGGCGTCATCTTCATCAGCTCGGTCTATGTCCCGCAGGACGAGACCGTCGCCGTGGTCAACTGGCAATGCAAGGTCGAGGGCTCGTTCGAGGCGCTGAGCAAGCTCGGCGCAGCCGGCGACGACGCGGTCCTGCCGCCCGGCCTGACGCTGGCCGAGCGCGACAACGTGATCGTCGCGGAGATCTACTACAAATACACGCCGATCATGCCGGGCCTGATGTTCGACGAGGCGGTCATTTACCGCCGGGCCCTGTTCAAGCCGCGCCTGGGCGCGCTCACCAACACGCCGGGGGATCCATGCACGCTCAATTCCTAGGCAGCGCCCGCCGCTTCGGGCGCGAGCTCCGCAGTCTGTGGTCCTGCGAGCGCGGCTCGGTCGCGCCGCTGGTCGGTGTCGCCATGATCACGCTGGTCGGCGCCGTCGGCGTCGCCGTCGATGTCGGTCGCGGCCAGGTCGCCCAGTCGAAGCTGCAGGCGTCCCTCGATTCCGCCGGTCTGGCGGCCGGCGCCATGGTTGGCCAGACGCTGGATTCCGCCGATCTGAAGCCGGAGGCGGAGAAATACCTGAATGCGAACTTCAACGGCGCAACGATCGAGGCGACGATCACCAGCTTCAATCTCGAGCTGTCGGACGACAACAGCCTGGTGACGCTGGACGCGACAGCGACCCTGCCGACCACCTTCATGCGCATTTTCGGCGAGACGTCCATGCAGGTCTCGGCTCGCTCGGAAATCACCCGCGAGACCAAGGGCCTCGAGGTTTCCCTGGTGCTCGACGTCACCGGCTCGATGGACGATGCGGTCGGCGGCAGCCCGTGGGATTCCACGAAAAAGATCGCCGCGCTGCGCACGGCGGCGAAGGACCTGATCGGCATCCTGTTCGGCAGCAACAGCCAGGTCGACGATCTCTGGGTCGGCATCGTGCCGTTCTCGCAATCGGTGAACATCGGCACCGAGCGCACCGACTGGCTCGAGGACTATGCCGACCGGGCGGCCGAGGACAATTGCATCGGTCCGGACAGCCACGCCAACTGGGTGCACAGCCATTATTCGGGCGAGCCGGCGATGGATTACTGCCCGACCAACGGCGGCCATGTCAGCACGCGCACCAATCCGCATACCCTGGTCAATGACTGGATGTATTCGAGCAAGCCGGGCTGGTATTTCCAGCATGCCTGGAATGGCTGCGTGATGGAGCGGTGGGAGAACGACCGCGACATCACCGACGATCCGCCCTCGGTTCAGAAATGGGATACCTATTTCGTGCCCGATACCAATACCGACACGCCCAGCCCGCCCGGCAACTCGAGCAACTGGATGGGGCATCAGAGCGGCAACAGCTTCGTCAACGCCAGCAACGACATGTGGGCGAACCGCGGCTGCCCGCCGATGCCGATCACGACGCTGACCAACGTCAAGCAGGACCTGATCGACGCGGTGGACGACCTGGTCAATCCGCGCGGCAACACCCACATCAACGTCGGCGCGGTGTGGGGCTGGCGCCTGATCTCGCCGCAATGGCGCGGCGACTGGGGCGGCGTGATGGACGCCAACAGCCTGCCGCTCGACTACGAGGAGAAGCTGTCGCAGAAGGCGGTGATCCTGATGACCGACGGCGAGAATACCATGTCGGATTCGATCTTCACGGCCTATGGCTATCTGTATCAGGGCCATCTGGGCACGACAACGAGCACCACCACGGCGAAGGCGAGCCTGAATGCCAAGACCACGGCCGTCTGCAACGCGATGAAGGCGCAGGGCATCCTCATCTACACGATCGTGTTCGGCAACGGCTCGACGACCACGGCGAAGAACCTGATGAAGGCCTGCGCCAGCGAGGAGGATTTCTACTTCTTCTCGCCCTCGCAGGGCGCGCTGGCCTCCGCCTTCAAGGCGATCGGCGATTCGCTCTCCAAGCTGCGCGTCTCCAAGTAACCTGATGGGATCTGGCGGCGGCCTGCGGGCCGCCGCCTAATCCGTTCCCCAGACACGTATCCGGTAGCGCAGCTCGAATGGCTCCTCCGGCCCCGGCTTCACCGCCTGAGGCTGGTCGGGCAGTCCGATGAAGTCCGGCTTGCGCCAGCCGCTCCAGGCCAGCAGCGGGTCCGGCTTGGCCGGCAGAGGCGGGTCGAAGATCAGGTCGCGGCCGCCCGGAAACCGGAAGACCAGCAGACGGCTGGCGGTGCGGTAGTAGAGCTCGACCTCGCCCGACAGTACCGCCCATCCATCCTCGATCCGCGCCGGCCCGTCGGACCAGTCGCCCGGCATCTGGTTGAGATCGGTGTCGAGCGACATTTCGATCGCGGCCGGATCGAGCAAGGCGGCCTGGGCCTGCGGCACGCGCAGCTCGTAGACCAGGCTCGCCCGCGCGCCCTCGTATTCCAGCTCGTGCGGCACGGAATAATACTGCACCGCGAGGATCGCGGCGCCCAGCGCCACGATGCCGCCGAGGGCGATCAGCGTGTTGCGCAGCGCATGGCTCGGTGCCGGCTTCCCGCCCGCCGCGGCGGACTTTCGGCGGCTCCAGCGCAGGCCGCCCCAGATGCCGAGCCCCAGCCCGATCAGGCCGCCGAGCGGGCCCCAGACGAAGACGGCGGCCATGCCGCGCCCGCCTTCGAAGTCCGAGACGCCGA
>JAEUKU010000012.1 GCA_016794075.1 Rhodospirillaceae bacterium | reverse complement strand
GTTCTCAGCTTCGCCGGGCTCGCCTACAGCTTCTATCCCTTCGTGGTGCCGGACAGCCTGACCATCTGGCAGGCCGCCGCGGCGCCCGAATCGCTGCTGTTCATCCTGGTGGGCGTGGTCATCGTGCTGCCGCTGATCCTCGGCTACACCGCGTTCTCCTATTATGTGTTCCGCGGCAAGGCGCGCGATCTGACCTACTATTGAGGCTCCGCGCGCGGGACCACGTCGCAGAGCAGCGCCTTGAAGACCGGGAAGCCGGAGAGCGGGTCGCTGTTGGCCGGGTCGGTCAGCTCGTTCACGTTGGCCGCCTGCCAGGCCTTGCCGCCGAGCGGGCCGCCGCCGCCCATGTTCACCTCGACCGTGCCGGCGACGATGTCGGGTGTGACATTCGCCCAGAATGGAACGCGCCCGCGGGGCGAGGTGACGAAGACCGGGTCGCCGTCCTTGATGCCGCGGCTGGCCGCGTCGCTCGGGTGCAGCTGGACCAGGGGCAAAGGCTGCTGCGCCGCCAGCGGCGGGATGTTGAAATGCTGCGAGCGGAAGGCGGTCTGGGTGCGGGCGCCGGAATTGAACACCAGGGGGAACTTCGCGGCGGTGGCGGGCGCGGCTAGCGGCCCTTCGCGCGGCTCGGTATAGACGGGCACCGCGTCGTAGCCGTAGGAGCGCAGCCATTCCGACGCGATCTCGAACTTGCCGGTCGGGGTTTCAAATCCCGGCCTGCCGTCGGCGCGCAATGCGCCCGTCGCGTATTTGCGATAGCGCATTTCCGGCTGCGGCAGCGCGATGCCTTCCGGCTTCGCCAGCAGATCCTCGAAGGATATGCCGGTGCCGGTCAGCATATGGCGGACCAGCCCTTCCTCGCTTTGCGGCCAGCGTTCGCCATAGCCCAGGCGCTGGGCGAGCTCGGCGAAGATCAGGTAGTCGTTGCGCGCCTCGCCGCGCGGCGGGATCACGCGCCGGCGCAGCTGGACATGGTTGTCATGCGCGACATAGGACATGATCTCGAACATCGTGGTGGCGGGCAGCACCAGATCCGCATAGGCCATGTCCGCCGTCGGGAAGCGGTTGATGGTCACCAGATAGTCGAGGCCCGCCAGCGCGCGGCGCCACAGATCCGGGTCGGGCCAGGCGGTGATCAGCGAGGCGCCACTGACGATCAGCAGGCGCAGCGGATAGGGGATTCCTTCCAGCACCGCGCGCGGGATCAGGCCGCCATGCAGCTCGCGGCGCACGGCGTAATAGAGTGGGTATTCCGCGGCGCCGATCGGCTTTGGCCCGTTCGCCGGCGGCTCGGTCAGGATGCGGCGCGTCTGCACGCGGCCCGGCATCTTGAACAGCTTGCCGCCCGGCGCGTCGAGGTGGCCGCAGATCGCCTGCAGCGTCCACACCGCGCGGATCGCCTGCAGGCCGCTGTCGGAATATTCGAGCCCGGTATAGGTCAGGATCGCGCAGCCCTTGGCTTCGGCTACCGCGCGCGCCAGGTCGCGGATGGTCTGCTGCGGGATCCCGGTGATGGCCGCGACCCGCTCGGGCGTGAAGTCGCGCGTATAGCTCGCCAGCTGGTCGAAGCCGTGGGTCCAGCCGGCGACGAAGTCGCGGTCATAGAGATGCTCGGCGATGACGACATGGATCATGCCAAGCGCCAGCGCGCCGTCGGTGCCGGGGCGGATGCCGATCCAGTCTCCTTGCGTCGCCTTGACCGTCTCGGTCCGGCGATGGTCGATCACCGCGATGCGGGCGCCGCGCGCCTTCGCCTGCTTCAGGCGGCGCAAATTGGCAGGCGGCGAATCGGTCGCCGGATTGGCGCCCCAGACCAGGACGAGGCCGGCATTCTCGAGATCCTCGTGGATGTTACGGATATAGTCGCCGAACAGCGCCTTGGGCGCGATCATGCCGTAGGAAGCGTAGCACAGCGAGCCGACGCCGGTGGTGTTGGGCGAGCCGAAGGGGAACAGCACCGCATTGGCCGAGGATTCGATCGTGTCGGCGGGCGCGAAGGCCTCGTTCAGGCCGAATTCGAAATTGCCGCGGCCGGTATAGATGCAGGTGGATTCGGGCCCGTGCTTCGCCGCGGCGTCCTTCAGTGCCGCCACCAGCAGCTCGTACGCCTCGTCCCAGCCGATGCGCTCGAAGGCGCCTTCGCCGCGTTTGCCGACCCGCTTCTGCGGATAGAGGATGCGATCGGGGGAATAGACGATCTCCCGCGCCCGCATGCCGCGCGGACAGACGATGCCGAGCGGATGGTCTTTGAGCGGCGTCAGGCGGTCGATCCGCCCGTCGACGAAATGCACGTTGACCCCGCAGCCGGCGGCACAGATGCCGCAAATCCCCGGGACGCTGTTCTCCGCAAGCGCTGCCGGATGCCTTGCCCGGCCGGCGACGTCATCCATTTTCGGTCCTTTGCTCCAGGCACTCGGCCCATCCTGAAGCTTTTGACCCGGAAACTGCTGCCCGTCTTTGCGCTGGCACAATCACCGTGCAAGACAAGACGGGCGGCAAGACAAGACGGGCGGCAAAACATGACGGGCCGCCATCGCCTGCCGCGGCCTCTAGCGCGCGCCGTTGCCGTTGTCCCCGCCGCCGCGGCCGCCGTTGCCCGAGCCGCCGCCGCCCGTCGACGAACCGCCCTTGGTGCCGCTGTCGTGATGCCGCATCATCGGCAGTTCCGACGGCGTCAACGGAGGCTCCGGCACCAGCTCCTCAACCGGTGGCAGTTCCACCACGGTCTTGTCGCAGTCCCGCAGTACCCGCTGGTTGGGCAGCGGCTCTTCGGTGATGCAGGACAGGTTGGGCGGCTGTGTGGTTTCGGCTCGCGCCGCTTGGCCCGATGCCCAGATCAGCGACAGGCAGAGTACGCCAGAAAGCGAGAGTAGCGTGATCGTTGGCTTGCGCACGATGCTGGTGCTTGCAGATGCAAGCCCGGGCACCTGTTCCAGGACGTTGGCCACTGCAGGTCTCCTTGAATGGGGTTGGATGCTCGGCCGGGCGCGGACGCCGGGCCCTCCCGAGCGGTGCGGAAGATCGGCGCGAAGTGCTTCCGGCGGATGTCTTCGCCGATTGAAGTTTGTTTCAATTGTTTCGCCGGAATCCGCCGAAAGAGCGGGCTTCGTCGTTGATGACATGCGCATTGGCACCTCCTTCGCAGGCGGCCGCCGGTCGATCCGGTCGGTGTCTCGCCTCACGCCGGTTGGTGCTTCCTGGCGCAGATCGGGTTTGTGATGCCGGTCACGAGCGGGTGCGGGCGGCCTATCTCCGGATTACGGCGCGCACGGCATCCGCCGCCGCCTCGCCGCTCAGATGCGCGCCATGGACGTCGCCCATGAAGCGGTCATGGGTAGCTTCCCCGGCGAAGAACAGGCGGTCCTCCACCGGCCGCGCCAGCCTGGCGCGCGCCTCCGCCGCGCCCAGCCGCGCCGCGGTGTAGCAGCCGCGGATCCACGGATCGTGGTCCCAATCGGCGACGACGAATTGCTTGCCCGCGGCGCGGCGGATTTCGTTGCCGAACAGGCTGGCCAGCACGGACAACGCGTAGTCGGCGCTGGCATCCGCCCCCTCGGCGGCGAGCGCCTTGGCGGATGGACCATTGAACATGACCGTTGCCGTATCGCGGCCGCCTTCGCGGATGACCAGCTCGACGGAACGATCCGGCCCGAGATCGGGCATCAGCATGACGTCCGCGAGATCGCCGAAGACGTTGCTGCCGAACGCGAAGGCGACTTTGTTGCAGCTGCCCATCGGCAGATCGGCGATGGCGCCGAGCTTCCAGTCGGGCAGCGGCGGATCGAAGCGTATGATTTCGGCGGCCAGCACGCCCACGGGAACGGCGATGATAACCGCGCGTGCCTGCAGCGCGCCCTGCGGCGTCTCGACGGCGACGCCGCCCGCCTTGCCCCAAGCAACCCGCGTGGCGGGAGTCCGCAGCCGGACCTCCAGCCCTTCCGCATGGCGCGCCACCAGGGCGCCCAAACCATCCAGCACCGGCAGGTCGTCCCCCTCCCAGACATAGCGGGCAAAGTCCTGGGCCGAGGCGTCGCGCGGCGTCACACCCTGCTTGGCGGTGAAGGCCGCCTCGAACATGCCATGCCACTTGCCGTGGAACGGAAACAGATCGGCCACCGCGCAATCGACGCGCTCCGCGCCTGCGACGGCGATCTTGTCGAAGCAATGGTCGATATAGGCCGCGCATGCGGCGTTCTCCGCCGCATCCAGCACGCGGCCGTCCTGGGCGAAGCGGAAATCCTCGGCGCTGCGTCGGAGGTGAAACCCATAGCGGTCGACGAGCGGGGTCAAAGGGTTCGCCGCGGGGGAGTGCAGCCAATGACCGCCGAGATCGACCGGCGCGCCCAGCGTCGCCGTATCGGTGACGGTGCGACCGCCGATCCGGTCCTTGGCTTCAAGCACGACATAGGTTGCGCGCGCGGCTTCCAGCCTGCGCGCGGCGGCGAGGCCGGCGGCGCCGGCCCCGATGACGATCACATCCAACATGGGTCTCTCCCGCAGGCGCGGCGGAAATGATGCCGCGCGACTTGTGGCCGGAAACGCAAACCGCCATTCTGGAATCAGAACGGCGCGGCGCGGGAGATCAGGAAATGGACCAATACAAGGCGGCAGCCTTTCGCTGGGTGGAGGCGCATCTTGGCGAGCTGTCGGATTGGAATCAAGTCATCTGGCACTACGGCGAGACGGCGCTGCGGGAGTACAAATCCGCCGCCTGGTATGTCGCGCGCCTGAAACAAGAGGGATTCGCGGTGGAGGCCGGGACCGGCGGCATGCCGACGGCGTTCCGCGCGCGCTGGACGAATGGGGCGGGCCCCACCATCGCCGCCTATGCGGAATACGACGCGGTGCCCGGCAATTGCCAGGCGGCGGCAACGAAGAAGATGCCGCGGACCGGGCTGTCGCCCCATGCCGGCGGCCACACCGACCCGCATTCGGCCCTCGGCATCTCAGCCCTCGGCGGCGCGCTGGCCGCCAAGGCGGTGATGGCCGAGCAGGACATCAGGGGCACCATCGTGCTGTTCGGCGAGCCGGCGGAGAAACTGCGCCTGTCGAAGCCGGTGCATGCGGCCAAGGGCTATTACGACGGACTCGACGCCGCGATCAGCTTCCACCCGACCTACATGCTGCCGCTGGTCAACACCGCGCGTTGGGACACCCATTGCGGCGCCGGCTATGCCTGCATCTACACGTTCGAATGCGACGAGCCGGAAGGCTGGCTTTCCGGCGATCCGGACAGCCCCATACCGGCCAGCCACGTGGCGGCGCGCGCACCCGGTGCCACCGACGCGCTGATGCACATGTTCGCGCTGACCAAGCAGACGCAGTCGAACATGCTGCCCTTCACCCAGGGCTGGTCGCTGTCCGAGGCGATCCTGACGGCGGGGCAGGCGACCGCCGACAATCTGCCGGCGCAGATCGCCGAGATCCAGTATCTGTGGCGCACGCCGACCATCGAGATGGCGGAGCAGGTGGCGCGCGTGCTCGACAACAACGCCGAAGTGGCGGCCAAGGCGGCGCATTGCCGCTGGCACCGGACCTGGGTGACCAAGTCGCGGCCGGGCCTGCCCAACCACGCGCTGGCGGAGGCGACCTACCGCAACATCGTCGCCGCGGGCGCGCCGCGCTGGGGCGGCGAGGCGATCCGGCTCGCGCAGGAGATCCAGCGCGAACTTGGCGTGGCGCCGATGGAGAAACCCTATCTCGAAGCCTGTGAGCGGACTATTCCGCCGGGGGAGATGGAGCTGCAGCTGCGTCATGACCTGCCGCCCGCGCAGCTCAACTCGACCTCGGACGACTACACCGAGTTCTGCTGGCATTGCCCGACGGTGCGCTTCTACATCGCCCGGCCGATGCTGAAGAGCGCGGGCAAGCCCTATCCGGCCTGGGCGATGAACGCGCTCGGCGGCTTGCGGCCCTGCATCGATCCGATGATCGCGACGGCGGCCAAGACCATCGGCGCCACGATCCTCGACCTGATGACCAGTGCCGATCTGCTGGCGCGGGCGCGGGACGAGTGGCGCGAGCGCACCGGTGGCGGCATCGGCGGCGGCAAGTGGCTGGCACCGTTGCTGCCGCGCGATTTCCGCGTGCCGCTCGATTTCCGCTGGCCGGAATACGTGACCACCGCGCGCGGCGAGGAATGGTGGATACCGACGCGACAGGCGCAATAGCAGGGAGGTGGCAATGAGCACCGATTACAGGCCGAATTTCGATCTCACGGGCTCCGTCGTGCTGGTCACCGGGCCGGCGCGCGGGCTTGGTCGGGCCAGCGCGCTGGCTTGCGCGGCGGCCGGGGCCGATCTGGTGCTGGGCCTGCGCGACGTGACGAAGGATGGCGGGCTGGCGGCCGAGATCGCGGGCATGGGTCGCAAGGTCCTGCCGCTGCAGCTCGACGTCACCCGCCTCGATCAGATGCGGGACGGGGTGCAGCGCGCCCTCGACCATTTCGGCCGCATCGACGTGCTGGTGAACAATGTCGGCGTCGGGCCGGAGAATCCGGCCGAGAAGGTGACGGAGGAGGATTTCGACTTCACCGTCGGCGCGAATCTGAAGGGCACCTTCTTCATGACCCAGGCGGTGGGTCGCGCCATGATCCAACGCAAGAGCGGGCGCATCATCAACATGAGTTCGCAGGCCGGCAGCGTGGTGCTGCACGGCGAGGCGATCTATTGCATGACCAAGGCGGCAATCAATCACCTGACCCGCTGCCTCGCCTCCGAATGGGCGCCGCATAACGTCAATGTCAACAGCGTCGCCCCGACCTTCATCAGGACCGACGGCACCGCGCCGGCGCTCTCCGACCCCGACTTCAAGCGCCGGACCCTGGCCAACATTCCGCTGGGGCGCATCGGCGAGCCGAAGGATGTCGCCGGGGCGGTGGTTTTCCTCGCCTCGCCGGCGGCCGCCCTCATCACTGGCGCCAATCTCATGATCGACGGCGGCTGGTCGGTGGCGGATATGCGGAGCGCGCTCTAGGTTTTCACCGCGGCCTTGCGCAGCTCCGCGCCGATGTTCCACAGGATGGCGCTGAGCACCAGGCCGCCACCGAAGAAGGTGGCAAGCGCCGGAACCTCGTTGAAGAAGATCCAGACCCAGAGCGGGGAGAGCGGCACCTCGCTGGCGCTGAGCAGGGCGGCCTGGGCGGAGGGCAGGCGGCGGGCGCCCATGGTGTAGATGCCCAAGCCCGCACCCTGCGTGACGATGCCGAACAACGCCAGCCAGAAGATGTCTATTCCGGTGGCGACCAGCGGATCGCAGAAGAACCAGGCGAAGCCGGCGACGATGAAGCCCGACATGGCGGCGGCTTCCAGCATCGGCACCTCACGGTGGCGCCGCATGATCACGGTCATGATCGCCATGGTGAAGGTCATGAACAGGGCCGCCGCGTCGCCGAGGATGCTGCCGCCGCCCAGCCCGGCTGAGCCGGCGACGGTGGCGACGACGCCGGCCCCGGCCACCAGGCTGCCGATGAGCGTCCGGCGCGCCGCCTTCTCGCGGAACCACGCCCAGGCCAGGATCGCGGTAATGAAGGGCAAGGTGGCATAGATCACCGTGACGTTGGCGACGGTGGTGTTCTGCAGCGCATAGATGAAGGCCATCTTGCCGGTGGCGGAGATGGTCATCAGCCCGATGCCGGCGGGGGTGAAGGCGCGGGCGAAGTCGAAGCGCAGGCTGCGCCGCTCGATCATCGCCAGGCCGGCGATCGACAAGCCGCCGAACACGCCGCGCCAGAACAGCACCACCCAGATGTCGATCGGCACCGTGCGGGCGAAGAAGCCGGCGGTGCTCCAGGCGACCGCCGAGGTCAGCACCATGGCGATGCCGATGAGCGTGCCGCGCTCGGCGGCGGCCGGAGAGATCGGTCCGGCTGGGCCGGTCTGGTTGGTCATAATGCTCTACGGTCTTTCGCGCAGTTGCTCGCGCCGTCCGGATCGGAGGAGCGGCAACAACCTCGCGATCGCTTGCGCAACTATGGAACGACCTCCACCCGGCCTTCTGGCTTGGGCGCGACCTTTCCCGCCTTGGCAACGAAGGCCATGACCTGGTCGGCCATCAGCTTGCCGTCGAGTGGGCCCAGGACCACCTTGCCGTCGGCGAGCATGGTGTAGCCGTCGCCGCCGCGCAGCATGAAGTCGTTGGTGGCGAGGCGATAGGTGGCGGCGAGGTCGAGCGGCTTGCCGCCGATCTCGACGGCGCGCACCCGGCTGCCGGCAGCCTTCTTGAGGTCGACTTTGACCTTGAGGCCGGAGACCTGCGGGAAGCGGCCGGCGCCCTGCTCGACCTGGCCGACGCCGTGCTCCAGCGCCGCCAGGACGGTGGCGCCATTCACCTCGACCAGCACGGTCTTGTTGCCGAACGGCAGCTCGGTCAGCACGTCGCGCCGCGCGAGCCTAGTGCCGGCGGCATATTCCTTGTTGCCGCGGATGCCGCCGCCATTGGTGATGGCGATATCGGCGCCGGTGCCATCGCGCATGGCGTCGGCGATCAGGTTGCCGATGGCGGCTTCCTCGCTGCGCACGGTCGCCTTGCGGCTGTCGAGCGGCGTTTCAGTCGTGCCGAGCGCGACGTCGAGCTCCTTCGACAGTTGCTCCTCGTATTGCTTCGTCTTCGCTTCGGCCGCGGCGCCCGGCGTCACGCCGGCGGTGTCGATGATGCGGAAGTTCGGCCACCATTTGACGCTGCGGTCGCCGTCCTTCTGCTCCACGTCGATGGCGAGGTCCACGGCGGTCACGTATTCGGCCTCTTCCTTGGATTCAACCAGCACCGACTTGCCGTCGAACCAGAGCGCCAGATCGTGGTCATCGCCCGACAGGATGACGTCGAAGGCGTGGCTCTCGAACAAGGCGCGGTCCTGGGCGCGGTTGGCGTGGGCGACGGCGACCACGAGGTCGGCGCCAGCCTCGCGCAGCTTCGCCGCTTCGGCGATGCCGGTCTCGACCGTCGGCAGGAACTTGAGATCGCCGGGCGAGGACTTGACGGCGGAATCATCGGCCGCCAGCCCGACGAGGCCGATCCTGGCGCCGCCGAACTCGTAGATCTTCGTCGCCGCGAAGCCGGGCAGGCCCTTGCCCGCCGCATCCTGCAGGTTGGCGGCGAAGAGCGGGAACTTGGCCTCGCCCATGCGGGCCAGGAACACGTCGCGGCCGAAATCGAATTCGTGGTTGCCGGGTACGAAGACGTCGGGCGGCGTGGTATTCAGAAGATCGATCACATGCTTGCCCTGGTCGAAGCTGGACATCAGCGAGGGCGAGAGCGTGTCGCCCGAATGGACGTAGAGCAGATGGCCGCCCTTGGCGCGCTCGGCCTCGACCACGCCGGCGAGACGCGCGAAGCCACCGCGCTTGCCCGCGCCGTCCAGCTTGTAGATGTCGTTGGTCAGCAGCAGCGTCAGCTTCACCTCTTCGGCGAAGGTGGGCTGGGCGGCGCCCAGCAGCAGGGCGGCAAACAGGCCGGCTTGGGCGATGCGGCGGGCAATCGGAGCGTGGCAATGCAAAGACACGGCAATCCTCCCATCACTGATGAAAGGACGAGTCTTACTCCCGCGCCTGCGGCGGTCGCAATGCGAGGATCAGGCCCGGGTCAGGGGAGGGCCTTGTCCAGCGCCGCGATCAAACGCTCGACATCGCGTTCGTCGTTGTAGTGGGCGAGGCCGATGCGGACGACACCTTCCTCCGCCGTGAGGCCCAGCGCCTTGACCAGCCGTGCCGCCCAGAAATCGCCATGGCCGATGGCGATCCGCTCGGCGTTGAGCCTGGCGACGATCTCGGCCGAGCTCCGGCCAGGCACGTGAAAGGCGATGACCGGTGCGAGGCGGCCGTCGCCGGACGGCTTGCGGCCGACGATCCGGACACCCGGCTTGGCCTTGAGAAACGCCTCGAGCTTTCCGGCGAGGCGCGCCTCATGCGCCATGACCAGCTGGTAGACCCGCCGCAGCCGGGCGTGGAAGGAATTGGCCGGTTCGAGCCGGTGATGCGCGTGGAGGGCGTCGAAGTAGTCGGCGATGCCGACACAGCCGGCGGCAAGCTCGTGGTTGGGGCCGCCGGGCAGGAACTTGTAGGCGACGTTGTCGTCAGGAATGAAGTGGTGGTTGAGGCCGTGCGCCTTCTTCAGGAGATCGCGCTTGCCGTAGAGCACCGATTGATGCGGGCCGCAGACCTTATAGAGGCTGAAGACGTAGAAATCGCAGTCGAGCGCTTTCACGTCGACCGGGAAATGCGGCGCGAAGGCTGTGCCGTCGACGAAGGCGAGGGCGCCCGCCGCATGGATTTTCCGCACCAGCGCCGGCACGTCATGCACGATCGAGGCGACGTTGGAGCAGTGGGTAAAGGCGACCAGCCTGGTGCGCGGCGACAGCAAGGTGTCGAGCGCGTCATATTGCAGGGCCCCCGTCGTCCGATCGACCGGCCATTCGCGGATCACCAGGCCGAATTCCTCCAGCCGGCGCCAGGCGCCGACATTGGCTTCGTGGTCCTGCTCGGTGACGATGATCTCGTCGCCTGGTTGGAATTGCGGCCGCAGCGATTGCGCCATCAGGAAGACGTGCAGCGTCGTCGAGGGGCCGAGCACGATCTCGTCGTGATCGGCGTTGATGAACTCCGCCATCAGATGCTTGCCGCGCGCGATGCGCTCGGTCGCCAGCTTCGACGAGGCGAAGTTCCAGTTCGGCTGCACCTGGGTCTGGCTCATGTATTCGTGCGTGCGGTCGATCACCTGGCGCGGCACATAGGTGCCCCCGGCATTCTCGACGAACACCCAGCCATCGGCGAGCGGCGGGAACTGGTCCCGCACGAAGGCGGTATCAAGCGTGGTCATGTGCGCTCTCTTTGCTGATCAGGCGGGCGTCTTGGCGCCGGCCTCTTTTCCACCATGCGCGGCGGACCAGGTTTCGGGATCCTCCAGGAACGCGCGGACCTCCTTGGCGGCGGCGGCATCGAGGGTGCCGAGATCGCCGGCCGCCTGCAGGACGTCGCGCCAGGTCGTGAGGCCGATGAGGTCGACCCCCTGCGCCTTCAGATCCTCGATTGCCTGCGGAAAGATACCGTAGTGGAAGACGACCAAGGCATGGCCGATCGTGCCGCCGGCAGTGCGGATGGCGTTGACGAAGTTGAGGATGCTGCCGCCCGCCGTGGCCAGGTCCTCCACCAGGAGCGTGCGCGCGCCCTCCGGGAGCACGCCTTCGATCTGCGCGTTGCGGCCAAAGCCCTTAGGCTTCTTGCGGATATAGGACATCGGCAGGCCGAGCCTGTCGGCGATCCAGGCGGCGTAGGCGATGCCCGCGGTCTCGCCGCCGGCGATCACGTCCAGGGTCTCGGTGCCGATCTCGCGGAAGATGGCGTCGACCGCCTGGCCGACGATCATGGCGCGGGCACGCGGGAAGCCGATCACCCTGCGGCAATCGACATAGACCGGGCTGGCCCGGCCGGAGGTGAGGATGAAAGGCTCGCTCGGCCGCATCAGCACCGCCCCAATTTCCAGCAGGATGCGCGCCACCACCGGCCCGGAGGGGCGGTCGCTGCCTTTCGGGCGCTGGACGATTGTCGGGGCGGTCAGGGTCATGGGGTCCTCGTGAGCGGGGCGGAACGGCGCTGGAGACGCCGCAGGACGGTCATAAAGCCTTTCCGGCCGGGATGAAATCACTTCCATTGCCGGAATCGGCCGGACCTGCGCTAGCCTGGAGGGCGGATGGCGACATAGCGGCGGCAATCCCGGGCCCGCACCCGGATTGGCAGCCATGATCGGGGAGTGCCAATGGCGGATATCGAAGTGACGCGCGCGGGGGTGACGGCCCATCTGGTCCTGAATCGCCCGGACAAGCGCAACGCCCTTTCCCTCGGCATGTGGCGGTTGCTGGCGCAGGCGCTGGCGGAGCTGCAGGCGGATGACGGCCTGCGTTGCATCGTGCTGCGCGGCGCCGGGGGCAATTTCGCCGCCGGGGCCGATCTGGCGGAATTCGCCACCGAGCGGGCCACCGCCGCCCAGGCGGAGGCCTATGGCCAGGCGATGCTGGCCGCCCTGACGGCGATCCGCGGCTGCCGCCATCCTACCATCGCCGCCATCGAAGGCCTCTGCGTCGGCGGCGGGCTGGAGATCGCGCTGATGTGCGATCTGCGCCTGGCCGCTTCCGGCAGCCGCTTCGGGATCCCGATCCAGAAAGTGGGCGTCGCCATGCCCTACCCGGAGCTTGCCATGCTGACGCAGATGCTGGGCACCGCGACCATGCTGGAGCTGCTGCTGGAGGCCCAGTTGCACGATGCCGCGTGGGCCGAGCGGCGCGGGATCGTGGCCCGCGTGGTCGGCGACCTGGAGCAGGACTTGCGGGCGACGATCGGGCGAATCACCTCAGGCTCGCCGATGTCGAACCGCCATCACAAGCGCCTGGTCGATCGCGCCGCGCAGGGGAACCTGACGGGCGAAGCCGAAACCGTCAGGCTGTCTTATGCCGCGGTGGAGACGGCGGATTACCGCGAGGGAATTCAGGCTTTTCTCGAACGACGTCCCGCAAATTTCACTGGCAATTGAAACATCTGGATTGGACGGAGAGTTAAGGCGGGGTTAGACTAACACCCGGGTCGATGGCATTGCGCCATCGGATAGGGACGGTGAAGGCCAATGGAAGAACTGCGAAAAGGCCTGCGCATGCCATACCGCGACTTCTGGGTCGCCTATCTGGATGCGCATCGCCACCCGCGCACGCGGGGCATGCACTACCTCGCCACCGCAACGGGCATCGCCGGAACCGGCGTGGCGATCTGGCTTGAGTTCCTGTGGGCCATGGCGGGTGGCATCGGCGTCGCGGTGATGATGGCGGTGACCTCGCATTGGTGGATCGAGCACAACCGGCCGCTGATCCGGGTCAACCCATTCTATGGCGCGCTGTCCGATCTGCGCATGTGCTGGCTGGCGCTCACCGGCGGCCTGCGCGCCGAATACGCCCGGCTGGGCCTTGGCGTGCCGGCGCCGAAGCCGATGCGTGGCGCCGGCGCTCCCGCCAACGACACCAGCGCGCCATTCACCCACGCGGCGTAAGCGGCCTTAGCCTCGCGGCCGCAGGAAGCGATAAGTCGCATCGCCTCGGGCCACCGCGACGCCGCCTTCGGTCCGCACCTCCGCCGTGGCATAGGCGATCGTGCGCCCGCCGCCGATATGGCGGCCGGTGGCGATGAGCACGTCGCCGAGCTTGGCCTGTCCCAGAAACTGCATCGACAATGCGACGGTCACGGCCGGGACGACCTGGTCCGGCCCCTTGGCGAGCGCGACAGCGATGCCGGTCGCGGTATCGATCAGGGTCGCCAGAACGCCGCCATGAGGCACTTCGAGACGGTTGAGGTGCTTCGGCTCGACCTCCAGCGTCAGCTCGGCGAAACCGGTGGCGCGGCTGCGCAGCGTGTAGCCGATGAGCTCGGCATAGCCGCTTGGCGGCGTCTGCCCGTCTTCGTTCCGCAAGTTGCCGTCATCGCTGCCGCCGCCGTCGCTCATGGGTTTCCGCGCCGTTTCCGTGGTCGGCCGGCATGATCGGCGGCAAGCCTTGCCAGCTCAAGGGAAATCCACAAGACTGCGCTCCGAGTTCAATTCGCCGGAGCGGGCCGGAGCAGTCGCGCGGATGATCGACCTCTATACCTGGGGCACGCCCAACGGGCACAAGGCCCACATCATGCTCGAAGAACTGGGCCTGCCGTATCGCATCCACAAGGTGGATATCGGCGCCAAGGAGCAGTTCAAGCCCGACTACGTCAAGATCAACCCCAACAGCAAGATCCCCGCGCTGATCGACGCGGACGGGCCGGGCGGGGCGCCGATAACGGTATTCGAATCCGGCGCCATCCTGTTCTACCTGGCGGAGAAGACCGGCAGGCTGCTGCCCGCCGAGGGCGAGCCGCGTGCCCGCGTGCTGGAATGGCTGATGTTCCAGATGGGCAATGTGGGGCCGATGTTCGGGCAATGTTATCATTTCAAGAGCTCGGCGCCGGAGCGCATCCCCTATGCCATCGACCGCTATACGCGCGAGGTCGGCCGGCTCTACGCGGTGATGGACAAGCGGCTGGGGCAGAGCGCCTATCTCGGCGGCGAGGACTTCACCATCGCCGACATCGCCTGCTGGCCGTGGACCAAGAACCCGCCGGCCTATGACCAGGATCCGGAGGATTTCCCCAACGTGAAGCGCTGGGTCGCCGAGATCGCCGCGCGGCCCACGGTGAAGCGCGCGCTCCGCGTGCTCGACAAGGCGTGAGGCGGCGATGATCGAGCTCTATACTTGGCCCACGCCGAACGGTCACAAGGTGCATATCGCGCTGGAGGAACTGGGGCTGCCCTACACCGTGCATGCGGTGGACATCGGGGCCGGCGACCAGTTCAAGCCGGATTTCCTGAAGATCAGTCCCAACAACCGCATTCCGGCGATCGTCGATCGAGATGGCCCCGGCGGCAGGCAGATGGCGTTGTTCGAATCCGGCGCCATCCTCATTTATCTGGCGGAGAAGACCGGCAGGCTGCTGGCGCCGAAGGGCAGCGCGGCGCGCTATGCGGCGATCCAGTGGCTGATGTTCCAGATGGGCGGCATCGGCCCGATGCTGGGCCAGTCGCATCACTTCCGCGTCTTCGCGCCCGAGAAATACCAGTATGCCATCGACCGCTACACCAACGAGGCGAAGCGGCTCTACGGCGTGCTCGACCGCCGGCTGGGCGAAGCGCCCTATCTGGCCGGGGCGGAATACGGCATCGCCGACATCGCCACCTTTCCCTGGCTGCGCTATTCGGAGCATCAGGGCGTCGTCCTTGCCGAATACCCGAACGTGCAGCGCTGGTTCGACGTCGTCGCATCGCGCCCGGCGGTGGAGCGCGGGCTGCAGGTGCTGATCGAACATTCCTACAAGACGCCGATCACCGAGGCCCAGCGCGAGATCCTGTTCGGCAGCAAGCAATACGAGCGCCGCTGAGGCGCGGCCAGGGGGTGCCCGCCTGCCGCCATTCGGCCGCCGCGGCGAGGTTTGACATTTGCCCACCCCGCCCTTAAGGAAAGTGCGCGCATACGCCGTGGCGCAAGTCGCTCACGGCGGAGGGGTGGCCGAGCGGCTGAAGGCGGCGGTTTGCTAAACCGTTATAGGGACCTAAATCCCTATCGGGGGTTCGAATCCCCCTCCCTCCGCCAGCATACCACTACACCTGAAGAATCAATGGCTTGGCAGGGCGTTCGGGAGCGCTCCGAGCGCCGCTGTGCGCCAGTTCTGCGGCACAGTTCAAGAGAGTTCGCCGCGAACCCGTTCGGCTTCCGGCAGGCGCTTTGAGCGGTCGGGATGATTGGCCCTCTGAGTGCCTCAGTTTGAATGGCAGTTCGTGACGCCTCCTGATGCAAAGTCAGCCCGGAGGCGGAGCGTACCGGAGCCGGACGACCGGCTTGGCACAGCGGTCGTTTCTGGAGCCGGCGGCCGATAGCCGAACAAGCTGTGCGGGCGTTTCGGGTTGTAGTGACCAATACTGCCTGCGACTGGCGCCAGCTGATAGAACTCTGCCGCAGGTCGGCAAAGGCGGCCGCTGAATTTTCGGATCGCATTCCACTTCGGCGACCCGGCCGACGCTGAGAGCGTCCGTGCTTGGTCTTATGACCAAGGCTGCTGATAGAACCCACTCTGTCGCGCTG
>JAEUKU010000403.1 GCA_016794075.1 Rhodospirillaceae bacterium | reverse complement strand
CAGCATGGCGGCATGGGCCAGCGAGCCTTCGATGTCCTCCTTGTAGAGGCGCTTGTCGACGTCGATGGAGGCGTTAATCTGCTGCATGATCTCGGCCGGGCCGCCGCCGAAACGGCCGCCCCACATCCGGCTGGCGCCGGAGGCCGAATTACTGCCGTGCTGCGCCTGCTTGGAGGGTTTCTTGTCCATCGTCGCGACGTTTGTCCCCGCTGATCCCGCCCGGTTTGTGGCCCACCGGGCCCGCTTGGTCAAGCGCCGGCCCGTCTGCGAGGTGTGACCGCATGAGCGGCAACGGCAAGCTGATCGCGGCGTTGGCACTGGTGCTTCTGGTGGCGGCAGGAGCCGCCGGGTGGCTGCTGACCGCTGCGCCAGACACCGCGCCGATGCCGGCGCCCGGTTCCGCGCCGACCAGCGGCGGAGCGATCCTCGACCGGCTGTCGCCGGTGGCGCCGGCGGGGAATTTCGCCCTGGTGGCGCCCCTGCGACCCGATGGCGCCCAGGCCGACATGGCGGCCTTTCGCGGCAAGGCGCTGCTGGTGAACTTGTGGGCCACCTGGTGCGCGCCTTGCATCGAGGAATTGCCGGCGCTCGGCAGGTTGCAGGAAACCCTGGGCGGCGATCATTTCGCCGTCGTCACCATCGCGCTGGACGAGCCCGACGCGGCGAAGGTGGCGCCCTTCCTGGCGCAGCATGGCGCCGGCAACCTGCCGGCGCTGATCGACGGCAACCGCAGCATCGACAAGGTGATGAAGGTTTCCGCCTTGCCGACCTCGATCCTGGTCGACCGCGACGGGATGATCCGCGCCAGTCTGACCGGTGATGCCGATTGGGATTGCGGCGCGGCACTGGAGGCGGTGAAAGCGTTTGTGATGGACGGGTCGGTGAGCGACACACCCCTCTCGGCGTGCGAGTAGTGGCATGGCGGGCGAACCTGGCGAGTTCGCAGCAGCTACGCAACGTTTTCCGCCGATCTGAGATATGCGCTCGCCACGCGGTGACCGTTGCGCGCATGCGCTCCTGGCACATCGCGACGGGTCATGGGCGGCATCGGCCGCTGCAGATCGACCTGCTTTGGACAGGCTTTTGTCCAAGATCGACGCCAAGGGCAATTGTCTACGGTAAGTGAGTCCGCGGCCATGGCCGATGCCTACGGCGAAGAAGGCAATGCGGCTTCTGACATTGTGTCGCGAATATAGCTTGCCAGGAACTCGGCGAGCGCCCTCACCTGTGGCTGCGTCTTGATCGCTTCGCGCACGATCAGCCACAGCTCTGAGCGTAGTTCCGGCGGCGGCGGAAAACAGCGCATCAGCTCCGGCTCCGCATCCCCCGTCAGCGTGGGCAGCGGCCCGACGCCTAGGCCCGCCTTCAGGTTGGAAACCATATTTACAAGGCTGTTGCTGCGGAAACGCACCGCGGCATCGGGCACCGATTCCTTCAGCCACTGCCATGCTGGTAACCGGGCGACATGCCCGTCTAATCCGACAATCTCATGCCCGCGAATGCGAGCCCGATCCGCCGGAGCGCCGCGCTCTGCCGCGTAGGCGCGACTGCAGTAGATCGTCCAATCGACATCAGGAAGCCGCCGGGCGACGACGCCGGCACCTTCGGGGGTCGATCCCGCTCGCAAAGCGACATCCGCATCGCCGCGGGCGATATCCAGCCGCTCGTCGGCCACGAGGAGTTCCACCGTGATGCTGGGATAGAGCGACTGGAATGTGCGCATGCCGGGCAGGACAAGGCGATCGGCCAAGCCTATGCTGGTCGTTAGCCGTACTGACCCCGCCAAACTGCGCCGCCGCGCCGCCAGCGCCTTCTCGAATACCTGCGTTTCCTGCTCAATGCGCTCGGCCGTTTCCGCCGCAAGGCGGCCCATCTCGGTCGGTTTCAGGCCCGAGCGAGTGCGCTCGAAGAACTGCGCGCCTGTGGCCGCTTCGATGGCGTCCAATCGGCGCAAAACGGTGGCCTGATTCACCCCCAGCCGCTCGGCCGCGCGCAGCGCCGAACCGGTCTCGACCACCGCCAGCACATATAGGAAATCATTCCAGTGCATGCATTCCATACTGCATTCGCGCAGCACAATTGTGCAAGGCGAGGCATTCCGAGGGCAATTCAACGTCCCTATTTTCCGCGCCACTTCGCAACGACGAATGGTCCCCGACGGCGGACCCTTCACCAATTATTTGATAGGAAGCGCATGTCTTGGAACCAATTGAGCCTGCTCGCTGTCGCCTGCCTCGGCCTTGCCGCCATCGTCGGACCGGTACAGGCGGGCCAGACGCACAAGCCCGCACCTGGTGAGCCCACCCTCGACGACGTCCGGCGTGCGACCGACCGGTTCCGCGACGTGAACGTAGCGATTGCGGCAGGCTATCTCCGCGATCCGTTCGACTTGTGCGACAGCGCGGACATGATGGGCCAGCCGGCGGCGCTTGGAGCGATGGGCATTCATTACTTTCGCCCCGATCTGCTTGGCATCAGCGCGCCGCCATCGCCCCGTGTCAACGGCGACAGCGTCCACACTGACTTCCTCAACCCTTCCATCCTCATCTACGAGCCGCAGGCGGACGGTTCGCTCGAACTGGTCGCCGTGGAGAATCTTGTGTTCATCAAGGCGTGGACTCGCCGCGGTCACGCGAACCCGCCGAGTTTCCATGGCGTGGAATACGACCGGATGGTGGACGATCCGACGACGCCGGTTGACGAGGCGCACATGTTCGAGCCGCACTATGATCGCCATGTCTGGATCTACCGCGACAATCCGAACGGCGTGTTCGCGCCGTTCAATCCGGCCGTGACATGCGACCATCACACTGGAGCTCGCTCCCACGCGGCACACCAGTAAGTCCGGCGACAGATAGACAACAAGGAGGTTTTTCCAATGAGCCCCGATTCGGGTGTTCAGGAGCACGTTGCGTCGCTACGCGTCGTGGCGCCGTCGGATGCCGCAGCGGCTGGTCGCATCTGCTTCAACGCCTTCAAAACCATCGCAGAGCGGCACGATTTTGTGCGCGATTTCCCGGATCCGGAGACGGCGATCGGGCTGATGGAGCACATCGCCGCGCGCACGGACGTCTACGGCGTCGTGGCGGAGGCGGCGGGCCGCCTGGTTGGCTCCAATTTCCTGTGGGTGGACGGCGAGGTTGCAGGCGTCGGCCCGATCACGATCGATCCGGCTGTGCAGGATGCCGGGATCGGTCGCAAACTGATGGAGGCCGTCCTCGCCCACGCGACGGCGCGTGGTCTCCGGTCTGTGCGCCTGGTCCAGGCGGCCTATCACAATCGGTCCATGTCGCTTTACACCAAGCTCGGCTTCGACGCGCGTGAGCCGCTCTCCGTTCTCCAGGGGCCCACCCTGGCGCTCGCGATCGAAGGCTGCACAGTGCGCGCCGCCGAGGTGAGCGACGCGGCGGCGGCGGACGTGTTGTGCCGGCGAATTCATGGTCACACACGCACCGTCGCGCTGCACCGTGCGATTGGACAGGGAGCGGGGCGCATCGTCGAACGCGACGGCCGCATCACCGGCTATGCCACCGAGATCGGCTTCTTCGGCCATGCGATCGGCGAGACGAACGAGGACCTGCAGGCGCTGATCGGGGCAGCACCGGTCTTCACCGGGCCGGGCTTCCTGCTGCCGACACGAAACGGAGCCCTGCTGCGCTGGTGTCTGGAGCGTGGCCTCCGCATCGTCCAGCCGATGACGTTGATGACGGTCGGCCACTATCAGGAGCCACGGGGAGCATTCCTGTCGTCGATTCTCTACTGACCAACAACAAGGACCGAGGAAAGGAAGCATGTCGAGCAAACACGAGGGCGGCTGCTATTGCGGCAGCGTTGGGATCGAGGTTACGGGCGCACCGTTGGAGATGGGGTATTGTCACTGCAACTCGTGCCGGTCCTATTCGGGGGCTCCGCTGGTGGCCTTCGTCCTGTTCAGGGAAGAGCAGGTGAGTGTCGCCAGGGGCGCGGAACTTCTCGGCCGAATCAGGAGATCGGAGATGAGCGAGCGGCAGTTCTGCGGCCGATGTGGCGGACACATCATGACTGGCCATCCAACTCTGGGCTTCATCGACGTGCATGCAGCCGCGATCCCGACCATGCCCTTCAAGCCAAGCGTGCACCTGAACTACGCGGAGGCCGTACTGCCGATCGAGGACGGTCTCCCGAAGTTGCGGGACTTCCCCGCCGAAGTGGGCGGCTCGGGGGAGATCCTGTCCGAATAGCGGCCGGAAGAATCCTGGAAGCGGAAACGGGCGCCTCGCGGGCGCCCGTTTGATCTTCGGAATATGCCGCGCTCAGCGCGTCGGGATCGGCTTCTCGCCGGAATAATCGTAAAAGCCGCGGCCGGCCTTGCGGCCGTACCAGCCGGCTTCGACATATTTCACCAGCAGCGGGCAGGGGCGGTATTTGCTGTCCGCGAGGCCCTCGTAGAGCACCTGCATGACCGCGAGGCAGACGTCGAGGCCGATGAAATCGGCAAGCTCGAGCGGGCCCATCGGGTGGTTGGCGCCCAGCCGCATGGCGGTGTCGATCGAATCCACCGTGCCGACGCCCTCGTAGAGCGTGTAGATCGCCTCGTTGATCATCGGCTGCAGGATGCGGTTGACGATGAATGCCGGGAAATCCTCGGAGGTCGCGGTGACCTTGCCCAGCTTCTCCGCCAGGTGCTTGGTGGCCGAAAAGGTGTCGTCGTCGGTCGCCAGGCCGCGGATCAGCTCGACCAGCTGCATCACCGGCACCGGGTTCATGAAATGCATACCGATGAACTTGGCCGGGCGGTCGGTGACGGCGGCCAGCCGGGTGATGGAGATCGAGGAAGTGTTGGAGGCGATCAGCGCTGTGGGCTTCAGGATCGGGCAAATCGACTTCAGGATCTCCTTCTTGACGGCCTCCTTCTCGGTCGCCGCCTCGATCACCATGTCGCTGTCGCCCAGCACGTCGACCTTGGTGCCGGTGGAGATGCGCCCCAGGGCTTCCTTCTCGTCCGCCGCGGTGATCAGGCCGCGCTTGACCTGGCGCTCCATGTTGCGGCGGATGGTCTCCATCGCCTTGTCGAGCTGGGTCTGGCTGACGTCGATCAGCTTCACGTCCAGCTTGGCCAGCGAGCACACATG
>JAEUKU010000401.1 GCA_016794075.1 Rhodospirillaceae bacterium | reverse complement strand
TGGAACATCGGCCCGTTCTGGCCCTCGAAATAGATCGGCAGCACGGTCGCCTCCGCCGCGCGGATCAGGCGATAGGCGAAGTTCTTCCACGGCAGGTCCTCGGCTTCGGCGATCGGCCTGACCGAGAACTTGACCGGTGCGGTGGAGACGCCACCGGCGGGGAAGATGACAATGGTCTCGCCGGCCTTCAGCGCGTCGAGGGCCTGCTGCCGCGCCTTGATGTTGTTGCGCGTGGCCGCTTCGGTCTCGCTGAAATCGATCGGCAGCAGATAGCCGGCCGCCTCGGGCACCGCCATCAGCCGGCTATGGGCCAGGATCTTGAAGGGGCGGCGCAGCTGTTCGGCCAGCGCGCAGATGGCGATGCCGTCGAGCAGGCCGAAGGGATGATTGGCGATGATGACGAGGCGCTCGTCGCCGGAAACCCGCGGCGGCCAGGCGGCGCCCTCCAGCACGAGGGGCGAGCGCAGCCAGTAGAGCGCGCTCGACCACAGTGGCAATCCGGTCACCTGCCAGCGCTCGCGCCAGCCCTCGTAGAGCCGCACCAGCGTCTTGCGGCCGCTCAGGCGCTCGACCGCGTTGACGAAGGCGCGCTCCCATAGCGGCGCGGCCGGGTCGGCATATGTAATCGGACTGAAGGATTGGGTGAGGGTGGCGAGCCGCATGTCTGTCCTGCCAGCTTCAGTTTCGGCATCCCAGCGTCGCGTGACGCCTCTCGTGTGCGGAGTCTATAATGATCCGGTGACGGTTCGATGACAGCGGCGCAGGTACAGCGGAGTGGGGCGCCGGCATTTGTGAAGGGCTCGAAGAACATGGCGGAACTGCTTGGCATGACGCAGAAGGTGAAGTCCTTCATCGACGAGAAGATGTCGCGCGAGAGCGCGGCGCAGCGGGCGCTGCGCGCCGAGACCTTCGCCATGCCGCATTCCGGCATGATGAGTCGGCCGGAGACCGACGCCTTCCTGCAGCTGTTGATCCGCCTCATCGGCGCCAGACGCGTGATCGAGATTGGCACCTTCACCGGCTCCGGCGCCCTGGCCATGGCGCTGTCCTTGCCCGAGGATGGCCGCGTCATCGCCTGCGACGTCAGCGCCGACTGGACCGCGATCGGCCGCAAGTACTGGCAGCAGGCGGGTGTGGCGCACAAGATCGACCTGCGCCTGGCGCCGGCGGCCGAGACGATCGCCGCATTGTTGAAGGACGGCCAAGCGGACGGCTTCGACATGGCCTTCATCGACGCCGACAAGACCGGCTACGACGCCTATTACGAAGGCTGCCTGAAGCTGGTGCGGCGCGGCGGGTTGCTGGTGCTCGACAACATGCTGTGGAGCGGCGACGTCGCCGATCCCGAAATCCACGATGCCGATACCGACGCGCTGCGCGCGCTCAATCTGAAGATCCAGCAGGACGAACGGGTTGATTTCTGCCTGCTCTCCGCCGATGACGGCATCCTGCTGGCCCGCCGGCGATAGGGGTCGATCTACCCGATATCCGACCGGCGCCGCTGCGGCAGCATGGCGACCAGGATGGCGCCCTTGGCTTCGCCGACATCGAGCTCGGCGACGCCGCCCAGCACCTTGGCCGCGGCGCGCAAGGCGCTCCAGGCGATGGTGAGCGGCCGCTGCGCCGCCTTGCGATCGGTCGGCTCGCGCGCCGCGCTGTGGATCTCGGTGGCGGGCCGGCTGCAGCCGCTGGTCTGCACCGTCAGCAGGAGCTGATCTTCGGAGCCGCATTGGCCGCGCAGCGTGACCTGCCCGCCATGTTCGACGCAGCCGAGCGCGAAGTCGAGGAGCGCCTCGATGACGCGGCCGAGCGGCCGCTCCGGCAGATTGACCTGCAGGTTCTGCGGCTCGATCTCCAACTCGAGCACGATGCGCCGCTTCTCGCTGTTGCGCTGGCGCTTGCCGATCAGCTCGGCGGCCAGCGCGCCGAGATCGGTCTGCGACCCACTTTCCGCGCGGCGCTCCTTCTCCGGATGCGCGGCGCCATCGAGCAGCGCGCGCGCCTGGCTGACGCCGGTCATCGCCTCGGTCAGGTAGCTCTTATAGATGGCGACGCCGACCGGGCCGAAGATCTCGTCGGTCATCATGTTGAGGTTGCGGCCGATGACGTCGAGCCGCGTGGTCACTTCCTTGGCCAGCTCGTGCAGCAGCTCGGCATTGGCGCGCAGGCTGCTGGTGCCCTCGGTCTGTGCCAGGCTCGCCTTCTGTGTGCCCCAATCCACTTCGCGCAGCACGCAGGCGGTGAGGTGGCGGCCGAAGCGCTGATAGGGATTGGCCAGGATCTCCACCGGCCGGCTGAATCCGCCGGGCAGGCGCAGGATGGCCAGGGCCGGGCCGCGCAGGTTTTCCAGGGCCTGCATCGACCAGGTGGCGCCCTCGCCGTCATCGACGGCGCGCGACACGAGGCCGGAGAACGGCGTGCCGATCAGCGACGGCCCGCTCAGGCCGAACATGCGCTCGGCCATCGCATTCGCCATCTCGATGGCGCCGTCCTGGCGCAGCGCCACCACAGCATCGGGCAGCGCGTCGAGCAGGCAGCGGGCGTGATCGTCGGCCTCGTCCTCCGCGGTGGTGAGCCAGTATTGCAGCGCGTCGTCGCGCAGACGCTGCCGTTCCAGGCAGGCCGACACGCAGAGCCGCACCACGTTGCGGTCGAGCGGCTCGCGGATCAGATCGTCGATACCGATCTCGATCGCCTTCTGGGTCGGCGTGCTTTCCGGATCGGCGCTGATGGCAATGCACACCACGCCGGAAAGCAGGCCGTCGCCGCGCACCGTCTCGACGGCGGTCAGATGGGCGGTGCCCTCGCGCACCAGGTCGACAAGCAGCAGGTCGATGCCGCCGCCGCGCAGCAGGCGGACGGCCTCGTCGGAATCGAGCGCGCGCTCCGCCGCCGGCCGGCCGATGGCGGCCAGGCCCTGATCGAGGGCGGCAAAGGAATCCGGTCGCACGCTGAGCAGGAGCGTGCGGGGCGTCGGCGAAGCTGCCTGATTCCTGTTGGCCGGGATGCTTCCGGTCAGCAAATTCATGCCGTCGTTGACCGTCGTTTATGGGTCGTTTCAGCCTCTGCTAGGAGTCTTAAGATAGCGTTAGCTTTTGACGTGCGGCGGGATGGGCAGGGCCCCTCCATACGGATCCAGCAAGGACATGGGGCCTAATTTGGCAATCGAATCAGAGGGCTCGGAAAAGGCGCCGAAGGGAGATGCGGCGCCCGCCCGCCTGGACGTCCTGACCGGCAGCCTCTGGGCCCTGCTGGCGGTGGCGGTCTGGTCCGGCTGGATGGTGGTCACGCGAATCGCGGTCACCTCCGACCTTGGGGCGGAGGATCTGGCGGCCCTGCGTTTCGCGTCGGCCGGGCTGCTGCTGCTGCCCGTGGTGTGGCGCCGCGGCTTCGCCCTCGACCGGCTCGGCTGGGGCGGCCTGGCATTGGTGACCCTCTGTGCCGGGGTGCCCTATGTCCTGCTGGCGTCGCATGGCCTCGGCCTGGCGCGGGCGGCGGAGGCCGGCGTGCTCATTCCCGGCACCATCCCGCTCTTCGTCGGACTGCTATCGCTCCTCATTCTGCGCGAGCGGCTGGGCATCGTGGCGCGCCTGGGGCTGGCGCTGATCGTCGCCGGGGTGGCCGTCCTGACCCTGCCGGCGCTCCTGGCGGCGGCCGGGGCGCAACTCCTGGGCTTCGGCATCTGCCTGCTCTCGGCACTGATTTGGGCCATCTACACCATCGCCGCCCGGCGCGCGGCGCTCGACGCCATCCACATGACCGCGATCATCACCGTCGCCTCGGCGCTGTGGTTCCTGCCGCTCTATTTGCTGCTGCCGGACCGGCCGCTGTGGCGGGCCGACGGGCTCAGCATCGCCGTGCAGCTGGTCTATCAGGGGCCGCTGACCGGCATTCTTGCGCTCTACGCCTTCAACCGCGCCGTCCACCTGCTGGGTGCCGCCCGCGCCGCCGCCTTCACCGCCTTGCTGCCGCTGACCACTTTGTTGCTGGCCATCCCAACGCTGGGCGAATGGCCG